>JAFVED010000128.1 GCA_017478125.1 Bacteroidales bacterium
AACGGCCTGATGACCTACGACCGCAAGGTGATCAAGATGGACGAGAAAAAGCTCCGCGCCGTCAACGAGGGGATAATCAAGTCAATGCCAGTCAAATAGGGGGAGTTTACCACCAGAAGACAGGCCCTTTCGCATCGTCCCAGTCATCGCTCCTGAAGGGGGCGAGAGGCAAGCCATAGTTGTTAAAAATAACTCCTGGCTGGTAGTCTTTAAAGCAGTACCGGACGGCTACCGGTTTCGGAACCTCCGGGCTGCTTATGGCTATAACTTCCTCCGGCCGGTGAATCAGGGCGGCTTGGGCGGGGTAGAAGCGCTTGTCGTCGCCGGCAACCTCGAACCCGGGGATAAAGCCGCCTTCTTCTATCTCGGCGTGAAGTCCCTGCTCTGATTCGCTTGTGTGGATTATGATCCTGCTGCCTTCTATCTCATGGGACAGGTATTCGGGGGAGAGGTACTTTATCTGTCTGCCATAGCCTATCGCGAGGGCTCCCAATGCCAGGCGTTCAGCGACTTCCCTTTTGTGTCTCGGGTGAATGACATATTTCTCTCCGAGGTCAATCGTGACCGCCATGCTCGCGTTCTCGATAAGTCCCAGACTCATGGCCTGCCGCTCCCTTAAGAAAGCCGCCCGTTTGACTTCGTAGGGATATTCAAAAGGCGCTATTTGCGTGAAGCAGAACGGCATGCCAGGGTTTTCGAAAGTTTTTCTCCATAGTGAGATGAACGATCTTTGGAGATTGTCGTAGTCCTGGTAGTTCGGGATATTGGATTCCCCTTGATACCATATAAGGCCTTTCAGCGTGTATTTCCGCAGGGGATTGACCATGGCGTTGAAAAGGAGTGTCGGTGTCTGCTGCGGGAAGTTCTTGAACTTCTCGGGACTTTCCAGGATCGAGAAATCGGCCTTTGGGACAGCTTCAAGGATGGACTCGCGATCCATCCAGCTCTCTATTGTCGATGCTCCCCAGTCTGTTATGATCAATCCTATGGGAACTCCTAACACCCGTTGCAGGTAATCTCCAAAAAACACGGCGCAGGCGCTTATTTCCGGCAGATTCTCAGGTGAATTCGTCACCCAGCTGACTTCGCAGTCGTCTTTTGGGGTGAGGCTGTAGTCCAGTGGCAACTGGGCCATTCTGATAGGCCTTTCCGATCTCGCGCTGGCGATATAGTCCCGGGCCCCAATGACATATTGCCCATACTCGAACCCTTCCAGGGGCATTTCCATATTGGATTGTCCGGAGCAGAGCCAGACCTCGCCGATCAGGACATCTTTGATAACGGTCTTCTTCCCGTCGTCAATCGTGATCTCGTAGGGTCCGCCGGCCGAAGGGGTCTTGACCCTGACCTCCCAAGCGCCATCCCGATCACTTTTCGTCGATACTGTCTTGTTGTTCCAGGAGCAGTTGACAGAAACCCTCTTTCCCGGGGCTGACCATCCCCAGAGCCTGGCGTCTGTCTGTTGTTGGAGAACCATGTGATCCCCTATGATACCTGGCAGCTTTATTGCCGCTCCGGAGGATACGGACAGCGAGACGGTTAGGAAGACAATCGCTGCCAGTATCTTAATAATTTTATTCATAGAGCCGGAATATGACTTCTTTCAAATCTTTTCTAAGTTCGAACATCCCCTCTCCGGTCTCTTTCAGACCTTTTGTGACCGCCTTGGGATGGAAATACTCCGGGATGCGCATTTTGGAGGGCAAAGAATCGTGTCCTGTCAACTTGAACTCCAGATAGCTGCCGTTCCAGTTGATTTCCATGTCGAATACTCCTTTAGTCGTGTATAGGTTCCTTACCCGGGTGATTCCATTGGCTTTGAGATACTCATAAGGTATGGCTCCTAACAGGATGAACTCTTCCAGCCTTTCGCTCTCATAACATAAGGAATTGGTTATCATATTGATGACACCTCCGCTTCCACTTCCGTTAGGCTGCCAGGGGCAGAAGGATGGATCTTGGATGGAGAAACGCTCTTGGACCAGGTGCGTGTCCTGGGTCATGCCGTATTTCATGGCCGCTCTGGCGACGCCCCAGGCTTTTTTCCATTCGCCGAGTTCCAGGTAGATCTGATGCCAGTAATTCTCGCCCTGGACCACATAGTATCTTTCCTGGTCAAGTTTCCCCATGAAGAAGTCGTCTCCGGCATTGAGCTCATAGAATCTGATGAAATCCTGGAACAGAGCGCTTTCGGGATCCACGAGACCCATTGTGGCGATTGGCGCCATTGTGTCAACGTATTGGTTGATTCTGGCGATAATCCCTTTTGTCCCGTCGGGACGGAGGACACGGCTGATCTGGCCGTCGGGAAGAGTCAGTATCTTGATGGCTTCATGAATGGCGTCCCGGTAAAGCTCGAGCTCGCTTCTGAACATGGCCGCGTCCGGGTGATTTATCCGTTCAAGAAGATCCACGGCCTTGTAGAACCCCAGGAAAGTGAACAGGTCTGTCGTGCCGACAAAGTAGCCTTTCTCCCCGTCACCTCCTACCGCGAAGGGCATCAGGCCATAAGTCATCGGGCGGCTGCCGTCAGGGTTCAGTTTCCTTGTGGCCTTGACTTCTCCTGAAATCCATTTCAGGGCTTTCAGGATCTTCGGGAGGAAGTCATCGAGGAATTCCTGGTCGTTGGAGTAAAGATAATACTCGCTCGCGAGATCGAGAGCCATTCCGGTGGTGTTGGCCCATCGCGGCCCGGTCGTCCCGACAGCCCCTTCCAGGGTGGTGAAATCACCTTCCGGGGGGAATCCGGAGTCCTGTAGGGAGAATATGTAGTCAAGGGTCTGTCTCACTATCCCCAGGTGTCCGGTCTTCAGCATAGGCCGAAGCATCTGCACGGCCTCGAATACCCACACATAGAACCGTTCCGAAGAGCCTCCCTGTCCCGTCTGCAGCCATTGCCTTCCTGGGTACCGGTAAAGCATCTGCATGATGTTAAGCTGCAGGAAGGTCGTGATGTCACCCCACCGCATTGTCGGGAAAAGGATGTCCAAGTCTTTGTCGGAGAACAGGGAGGTGTAGCCGGTCACCGCTTTCTCCTTGATCTCCGGGTAGGTTAGCTCGGCGAGAGCGGTCTCATCTGACGGGCGCACATTCTTCTCGTCCATCAGGAGTTTGATGTCCAGTGAGCAAGACTCCTCAGGTTCGAGCTGCCTGGCAAGGCGTATCACATCCTTCAGCTCATGGAGCCTGTAAGGTCTTGTCGCGTAACCGGAGCGACTGAACATATATCTCCTTTTCCTGTCGAACAGATCATCGCTGAAAGACACCTGGTCAACCCAGTCCATCTGTATCCCCTCGTGGTCTATCCGGCCTATGGCGGAGTCTCCGGAAAGCAGCTTGTCGCCGGAGAGAGTCACGCCTTCGGTATTTGTCCAATAAGACGCGTCCCACTCGTAAGGGAGATAGTGGTAAGCGAACATCTTGTCCTCAGGAGCGAAACCTATTTTTGTCCATATTGTGGCGCTCTGGGCGTATTCCTCTTTGTTGGTAACATCGATGTGGATATCCAGGAGCGTCTGGTTCCCGGCGAGATGAATTGAGGAATAGACAAACTTGTACTCCACATTGTCTGCGAAATAGGTGGCGTGGACAACAGGGTACTTGTCCTGCTCAAGCCTGAGTCCGGTCTGCTTATAGTCCGGGACAAAAGCCGGATCTCCGAGCGCGAATTGGACGGTAAGATCCTGCTGGGTCTCAGCCATGACCCTGGTGCTGTCCTGGCTGGACACTCCTTCCGGAATCCTTCCCCGGTACACGACGAGGGACGGATTGACGAAAATCTGGTCAGGAGAGAACGCCGGCTCTACAAGCATGTTGACAGACTGGGGCGGTCTCCATGTGTAATTGTCTTCCATCAGCAATTGCCCCCAGCTCTTCTCGTTCACGTCAGGGACAAGGCCTTGCGAGCGTTGCGCGGCGGCATCTACGCTGAGTACCAACAATAATAAGGCGGGCAGGAATCTTAAACGTCTCATAGCTATACTTTGATATGCTAATATAATAAAGATTTGCCAATGAGGAGCCCTTGAACCAAGGACTCCTCACTGACAATCCTGATAAACTATTTCCAATAAGGATTTTGTACAAGATTAGTGTTAAGGGCCATCTCTGTCAAGCTGATGGGAGAGTAATAGTCCTTAGGCGAATGGAATGTGAAGTTGGCGTCTTTTATCGTCTTCGAGACAATATGCCCGGATGTCCCTTCGGAAAGCTCGAACGCGGCGTTCTCGACGATAGAGACATCGACACCCGGAGTGACTTTGTCCACATCGGCCGCGCGCACGAAAGCCCTGTCAGGTACTCCGTCGCCGGTAAGGTCATACTCTCCAAGATATGGCAGATAAATACCTTTTGCCTGGATAGCGAACCTCTCACCACAGCCCCAACGCATGAGGTCGTTGTAGCGGAAGCCCTCGCAGGCGAGCTCGATTCTACGCTCGCGGCGGACCTCAAATATGGCGCCTTTCATCGCTCCTGAGACATTCGGGTACTTCGCTTCTTGAGCAGGGTCAATAGCGGATGTCCATTCGGCGAGATTGGCGGACGGCATGCCAACCCTTGAGCGTAAGAGATTGATTGTCTTGTCAAGATCGCTTTGAGTGAGGGTTCCAAGCTCGGCTTTGGCCTCCGCGTAAATAAGCAGGATCTCACCGTATCTGATGATCGGGACATCGGTGTAACTCAAGCCATAACCATTCTGGTCCTGGGTACGGGGATAGTACTTGTACTGGACATATCCGCCGACATCAAAAGTAGGAGGATAGGCCCCGGGCTGCCCCAGGCGTTTCATTCCAGGGAGCCAGAAAGTGCTGCTCAGGCGGGGATCACGGTTCTTGTAGAAATCGAGATAGCCGGTTGTGTCATATCCCTCAATGGAAGTGAAGGGGACGGCAGAGCCATCCTCGTTGAGATAAAGATAATCCTCCATGAGATCCTGGCTCAAGTTCCAAGTGTTGAAGTCACAAACACTTCTGCCATTGAACTTCACCCCAAGGGCGAAATCATAATCTTTGTAGAATATGGTCTCGGTGTTCCCTTTGAGATTCATCTGGGTAAACAGGTCGTCATACGAGCCGTAAAGCGAGTATTTGCCCGAATTGATGAGTTGCTCGGCATAACTGACAGCCTTCTGGTAGTAATCATTGGCATCACTTGCATTGAGCTCGGAATGATACTTTCTCCAGGATCCTTCAGAGAGGGCGATCCTGGCGGCAAATCCTAACGCGGCCTCTTTATAGAGCCTGTCCTGGCCGCCTTTACCGGCGCTCTGCATGTTGGCGATGGCAAAATCCAGATCCTCAAATATCTTCTTGACCACGAAGTCCCTTGAATCCTGGGTCTTGTAGAGATCCTCATCATTGGTCGCGAGATCCTTTTCATACCACGGGACATCCCCGTAGACAAGGACTTTGGTGTAATAGTAGCGAGTGGCCCTTATGAGTCTGCCGAGACCGATGTAGTGGTTGATGAGATATTTGTCTCCCTCAGCCTTGTCTGTCCTCGCGAGGAAATAATTGACGGCCCGAATGTCCGACCAGTTCCACTGGGTGGCCCTGCTGGCGTCAAAGGTGCCGGCGAGTTTATCCGGCATGGAGCATAAGGTGCCGTCGTAAATGCCATTGGAGACCGCGGTCATGTAGGTGTTGTCAGACGGGTAATCCATTATGGAATAATAGGGGCTGTACATCCCCCAGTAGGCGAAATCGAACTGCTGGTAGAACTGGTCTGAATAGAGTTTCAGATCTCCCGGCGACATAAAGAAGCCTTCCTCCGTGATAGAGGTCTCCGGCGTCTTGTCCAGATATGAGTCATCGCATGCGGTCAGGGAGACCATCAGGAGAGCGACGCAAAGTATAATTGACTTTTTCATTTCTCTAACATTTTTAGAATGTGACGTTGATTCCGAACGAGTTATGACGCTGAAGAGGATATGCGCATCCGGTCCAGTCTTCGGGATCGAGATTTGAATACTTGTATAAGCCGGAAAGGGTGAAGATGTTGTCTCCGGAGTAGAAGAAGCGTACCCTCTCGATATTGAGTCTTCTTGTCAGCTTCTGGGGAAGTGTGTACCCGAAGGTGACATTCTTGAGTCTCACATAAGCCCCGTTCTGCATGAAGCGGGTCTGGCAGATCTCCCAATCGGAGACGATATTCCAGTTCTGGTAGTGCTTAAGGCGGGGGAAGTAGGCGTCTGTGTTGTCCGGAGTCCAGCTGTCGACGGCGTTTCCGTATGTCTCCGCTCACCATCCGTTCGTGAACAGTCCCCAGAAAGTATAGTTGTTCCAATAAGGGCAGAACTGATGCTTGAGGACTCCCTGGAAGAAGAGTTTGAGATCAAAACCGTTCCATTCGGCAGAAAGGGTGGTTCCGAATCTGTAGCGGACCTGGGTGTTGCCTATGATTTTCATGTCACCGTGGTCTTTCAAGGTTGAAGCGCCCGTCGTTATCTTTCCGTCTCCATCAAGGTCGGCGAACTTGAGGTCACCGGCCTGGGTCCCGTAAGACTGGACTTTGGACTGGTCCGCCCAGTTTTTCGCCTCCTCATCACTCTGGAACAGGCCCACAGTCTCAAGTCCCCACATCTCACCGACTTCCATGCCCTCGTAGTAGTAGTTGTCCCATCCGAATTTAGGGAGAACGCCTTCCGAGTTGCTGGACATCTTCGTGATCTTGGCTCTGGCGTCTGACATGTTGATGTCAACACTGTAGTTGAACGGCTTGCCGGCGAGGTTGAAGGCATCCCTCCATCCGAGGGTGATTTCCCAACCCCTTGTCCTCAGGTCCGCGGAGTTCTCCTTCGGAGCGCTTGTTCCGAGGACGGATGGAAGAGGAAGCGCCGACGTGAGCATATCCTTTGTGTCTCTGATGTAGTAATCAGCGCTGAACTGAAGACGGTTCCCGAACATGTTGAGGTCGGCTCCGATGTTGGAGGTGGCGACTTTCTCCCACGTGAGATTGCCAGACACGAGTCCTGGAGTCGTCACATACATGTTCTGCAGACCGTCAAGCACGACGGGGTTCTTCTGGGCATTCATCGTCGCGATGTACGCGTAGGCGCTGACATCCTGGTTCCCCAGGGTTCCGTATGAGGCCCTGATCTTAAAGAGATCCACGGTGTTACGGAGTCCCTTGAAGAAGTTTTCCTCGCTTATCACCCAGGCGAGGGAAGCGGAAGGGTTGTTGGCCCATCTGCTCTCCTTGGGGAAGCGGGAGGTGCCGTCGCGGCGGAAATTGAACTCGGCGATGTACTTGTTGTCGTAGATATAGTTGAAACGGGCGAAAGCTCCCCTGACGGCCCATGTCGTCGTGGACTCGTTCGCGGTCGTTGTGCCTGAAGCCAGTCCCAAGGTAGGGAGCGAGGTGGTGATAAGTTCGGTCTTGCTCAGGGTGTGCAGGTTGTACCGGTAGTCTTCCTGGTTGAATCCCGCGATCACGTTGACGAAATGCTTGCCTGAGAAAGTCTTTGTGAAGTTGGCGAAAACATCGTAGGTATTGTGGGTCATCACGGCGGAGTTGATGGTGGCCGAACTGGGATCATTCACAGTCCAGTCGTACGCTTCCTCCGTGTCATAGATGTCAACGGGAATGAGAGAGTAGCTTGTCTTCTCGTCCCTGCGCTGGTAGTTGTAGTTCCCCTTTATGAAGAGGACATCTTTGATGAGATCGACTTGAGCTGTGAACTGCTGGTTGATGCTGGCGTTGGACTGCCTTCCGTCACCTCCGGCCTCAAGGAAAGCGGTCGTGGTTCCGCCGATATCCTCGTAACGGCCGTTTGGCAGTTTGTTGGGCATAAAAGTCCAAGAGAAGATATTGAATAGTACGGAACCGTTTGTCTGGGTGTCGTTCTGGAGGTTGTATGCCGAGGTGTCGTATGTGCCGTTGCCCAGGCTGGTGCTGCTCCCGATAGTGAGCCAGTTGTTGACTTTCGTCTCCAGCTTGACTCGCGTGTTGTACTGCTTGTAAACGTCTTTGCCGTAGGCGAGGATACCGTTCTGGAGCTTATAGTCGGCGGACGCGAAATAGTTGACCCTGTCGGTCTTGCCGGAGAGGTCTACGCTGTGGTTCATTCCGAAGGCTGTCTTGAAATATGAATCCCAGCGGTCGTTGCTGTCATAGTACCAGTTGTACCCCCATCTGTCGGAGTAGTAGTAACCCTTGTCGCTGAGTCCGTCCCTGTACGCTTTGGCGCCGGCGAGGCACTCTTCGTTGAAGAAGTTGTATTCCGGAGTGACTGTGTTCACGTCAACCATCGCCTGATATGGGTCGGTGAAGAGTCTCCTCCTGACCGTGTTGATGTCGGCGTAGTCGAAATAGTTGTTGTAGTTGACGGTTACTTTCTCGGTCTTTCCTGTCTTGGTGTTCACAAGGATGACACCGAAGGCGGCGCGTGATCCGTAAATGGCGGCTGACGCCGCGTCCTTGAGCACGGAGATTGTCTCTATGTCGTTAGGATTCATCCTGTTGAGTTCGGATACTTCGGAAATGATCCCGTCAATTACGATAAGGGGTGTGCCTCCGTTGATGGAAGTGAAGCCTCGGACATTCATTGATGTCGATGAGCCGGGAGTTCCCTTGGAGGGGTCAATGTTGAGGTTGGCGACCGCGCCTTGGAGAGCGTTGGCGATATTGGCGGCCGGACGGCTTTCCAGCTTCTTTGTGTCGGCTGTCGCCACGGATCCGGACAGGTTCACCTTTTTTTGTACTCCATATCCGACAACCACAAGCTCATCGAGAGTCTCGGAATCCACTTTCAGTGTCACTTCGATTGATGTCCGGCCTCCGATCTGGACAACCTGGGTCTCATAACCGATGAAGGATACGGTGATGGATGCCTCGGGCCTGACATTGTCAAGTGTGGCTTCGCCATTCATGTCGGTGAAAGCACCGTCACGGGTGCCGTTGACCACGATGCTGGCTCCAGCTACAGGGCCGGAAGAATCCTTTACCTTAACAGTAATCACACGGCCGTCCTGATCGTTGGCCGTGACTGAGAGATTGTCCACACTGCTGTCTGGAATGGCAGCGGACATGCTCATAGGAACCATGATTAGGCCGCATACGAAAGCTGCTGTCTTCGCTATCTTAAGCGCCAGACTTTGATTTCTTCTTGTTGCCATTTGATTTAAATGATAGTGTTAATAAAAATGGTGATACTTCAATTATTGTTGATCAATAATTCAAAAATATAGATTTCAATCCTTCAAGGTCAACCTGACGGATTGGACGTGGGCGCAGTCCGGGCCTATCATGATGTCAAAATCACCAGGCTCGGAGACTTTTTTCAGGGAAGAGTCATAGAAGCTCAGCGTTTCCTCGGTGATGGAGAACCGCGCCGTGACGCTCTCACCGGCTTTCAGATGGATTTTCTGAAAACCTTTGAGTTCCATCATAGGTCTTGCCACACTCGCCATCAAATCATGAATGTAGAGTTGCGGAGTCTCGTCCCCGTCCCTGTCCCCGGTGTTCGTGATCTTCACAGCCACAGTCACTTCGCCACCTTTGCGCAGCACCGGGTCGTCAATAGATACCTCCCCGTATTGGAATGTGGTGTAACTGAGTCCGTACCCGAAAGGATACAGGGGGTCGTTGGGAGTGTCAAAATAGTTTGACAACATCATCTGGAACTCGGTTTCCCAATCTTTTTCGAAAGGATCCCCGGTCCTCAGGTGGTTGTAGTAATAGGGTATCTGTCCTCCGTTGTAGGGGAAAGAGACGCTCAACCTTCCGGAAGGATTGACCTCCCCGAACAGTATGTCTGAGACAGCCTTCGCCTCCTCGCTGCCGCCGAACCAGACTTGCAGTATGGCAGGGACATGGGCGTTTTCCCAAGTGAGGACAGTCGGACGGCCTGAATAATTAAGCATGACCACATCCTTCCCTGTGCTCAACAGGGTCTCCAAAAGGCGTCTCTGACTGGCGGGAAGGTTCAAATCACTCCTGCAGGCGCCTTCCCCGCTCATGTGGTTGTTCTCTCCCAAGGCAGCGATGACGACATCGGCCCGTCTGGCCACGCTGACAGCTTCCCTCAACATTTCCTCGTCGGAGCGGTTGTCCCGGAACTGGTCCTCGCCGACATGGCGTGAGATGACTTCATCGTCGTACAGGGAGCAGCCGCGGGCATAGAGGAGATTGACCTTGTCTCCCAGCTCCTCTTCCAGTCCTTGGTAAAGGGTCGCTATCTTATTCTGGTTGAAGCGATGTCCGGAAGTCCAAGTCCCTTCACCTGTGGGCCATGAGTCGGCAAGGGGACCGATCACAGCTATTGTGCCTTTCTTCTCCAAAGGAAGGAGACCGCCTTCGTTTTTGAGCAAGACCATGCTTTTGGCTGCCATCTCCCTTTCGAATGAAAGGTGTGCCGCGCGGCGGGCCTCTTTGTCTTCTTCAGTTACCCTGAGGTATTTGAACGGATCTTTAAGAATACCGAGATCGTATTTGACGCTTAATATCCGTCGGCAGGCGTTGTCTATTTCCTTGATGCTGACTTTGCCTTCCTTTATGGATTCCTCGAGGGTGCCGATGTATCCCAGGGAGTTCATATCCATGTCGGTTCCCGCCTTAATGGCCAGGACGGAACTTTCCTTGAGTTCTCCAATACCATGGGTGACCATGCATGAGATAGCGTTGGCGTCCGAGACCACCATCCCCTTGAATCCCAGTTCTTTCCGTAATAGTTCAGTGAGTACCCAGCGGTTGCCGGTCGAGGGGATCCCGTCAACCGTGTTGTATGAGGTCATCACAGTACCGGCCCCCGCCTCGATCGCGGCTTTGTAGGGCTCAAGATACTCATTATACATCCGGTTCCTGCCGATTTCCACGGTATTATAGTCTCTTCCGCCATCCGGGGCTCCGTAAAAAGCGAAATGCTTGACACAGGACATGATCTCGGTGCTGTCGCGGAGGTTCCCCTGGTATCCATGGACCATAGCCTCGGCGACCCTGGCACCAAGGTAGGGGTCTTCTCCTGCCGCTTCCGCTATCCTGCCCCATCTCGGGTCGTGGCAGATGTCAACAGTCGGACTGTAAGTCCAGCAAATACCATCAGCGGCGGCTTCTGTCGCCGAGATCCTTGCGGCCTTCTCGATGGCTTCCATGTCCCAGCTGCAAGACATGGCCAGGCCGATCGGGAAGACTGTGCGGTGCCCGTGGTTCACATCGGCTCCGAAAAGAATAGGAATGCCCAGCCTGCTGTTCCCGGTAATTATAGTCTGGATATGCTTGGCGTCGGCGTCCCCGTTGAAATTCCACAGTCCTCCAATGGAACCATCCTTGGCCCTTGACATGAGAAACGAATCTGTCATGGTTGTACTATCCCACATGGGGAGATTCATCTGACCGAGTTTCTCCCGTAGGGTCATCTTGCCCATCAATTCATTGATGTATTTGTCTTTCTCACTTGTTTTGTCACCGCAAGAAGTGAGAATGACAGCCAGGGCAAACACCAATGGAAATACTCTGTTCATGACTAACTGTCTCATGGCCGCTTATTTAAGTATATCATCAACAATCAGTTTGTATCCTTCGCTGTTGGGATGGGCGTCATCCACGAAGAGTCTTCTGTCTATGACTCCGCCTTTTGTCAGCAGGGCGGGTCCCGGGTCGCAGAAGTCGAATCCGGCTTTCAGGACCGCTTTCTTTAACTTTCTGTTCAATATCCGGATGCGGGTCTCTTCCTGAGCGCAGGGAAGGATGGCGATGTATTTGATCCTCGCTTTCGGTTGGTGAAGCCGTATTGACTTCAGGAGGAACACGACCCCTTCGACTATCTCCTCATCCGTGTTCTCATCTGTGTTGTTGCTTCCTGCCTCGACCAGCACCGTCCCGGCTTCAAAGCCATCAATCTCGCCATGATTCACGCGCCAGAGGATGTTCTCAATATTGTCCCATGCCATCCCGAGATTCTTGTAGGACAGGGGTGCGAACCGTTCGTTCCATGTGTCTATCCCGTGGTCTCCGAGGGATGCTCCTCCCCAGTAATGGATAATGGAATCTCCGAGAATGACATTCGCGGGAGGATCCTGGGCGTTCCCCCGGAGTATTTCCGTGTGCCTTTCCTGCCAGTCATAGATTTGGGGCATCCTCCTTTGGGTGACACCGTGGGTTATCCCTTCGCCTCCGTCGGGGAGTCTCAAGACATTCCTTAGATACCGCTCATAGACTTTGGCGAGCTCCATCATCCCGTGGTCATTCAAATGGACTCCCTCCACAGTGCTTCCTTCAGAATCCATCCCCAGCCCGTCGAACGAGAGAAGATAGATGTCCTTTAAACCGTCTTTCAGCGCGATGTCGAGAGCCAGTGCCGCCGCTTTGTTGGACGAGTCTCTTTGGGCGGCGTGTGAAGGGCTGTTATGGCCGGTGTGGCCGGCGATGATGATGGGCGTGTCAGGCCACCGTTCCTTTAGGAGACGCACCGACCGTACGATCCGGTCAACCTTCTCTTGAACAGGGAATTCTGTGAGATTGTAAAGATTGTCAAGGACATAGACCGAAGCGTCTACCTCTCTGACGGCCTCGACAACCTCTTTCTCCATTTTCCCTGAACCGTCAAAACCGAAGTTCACAACCGGCCAGTCAAGATATTGGCTCAAAAGATTTGTCCATGAATTCCCGGCCCTGGAGGTGTTGCCGCCTTGGCAAATGGATGTTCCGTAGATGACGATGGGCTTCTCCTCTCTTGGCGCCGCGAATTTGAATGAGGATGCCTCCGGAACGCCGATCTCCAGCCACTCGACCGTATTATAAAGTGGGAGATAGAGCCTGTATTCATGCTGAAGGGATGTGTCAAGGTGCCGGTAAGCCAGTCTAATCGTATCCGAGAACGCGTAGTCCATAAACAAGTCATGTCCGGCACCGTCAGGATCGATGTATCTCAAATCACAGCCGGAGGTTCCGATGGTTGACATGTCCGGGGTGTTCAGATCTTCTGAGACAGTGTACCTGACTTGAATCTCTGGGGCGTTTGTGTAAAAATATATGGCGAGGCCTGATGCGTTCGCGGATTTCTGCCAGACCAGCCCGGGAACGGACTCCCTGAACCTGTCGGGGAGACGATGATAAGAGTTTCCAAGTTCTGACGGAAACCCTTGCTGTTGTATGAGGGGCACATTCTGATCGGCGGGATTGAGCCACCTTGTCTGGGCGCTTGAGTGATACGCCCCAAAAATGATCCCGCAGATTGCCAGTATGCTTAGCTTCAGTCTCATATTCCTCGAAATCAATTGTCCACAACAGGTAACTTGATGGAACTTGGCGCGTTGGGATCCAAGTGGATGCTGACACGGCAGGGCTGGAAAGCGCTGTCGGGGCAAGTGTAAATGTCACAGAATGTCTGTGGGTTCCTGTCCGCGAGAGGGAACCAGCTGGACTGGATCTGGAACATCATCCTGTGTCCCGGAAGGAATGTGTGCGATATGTCGGGCAATGTGAAAGACACTTTAGTCACTTCTCCCGGTACGAAAGGCTTCGGCTCACGGAAGCTCTCACGGTACTTTCCTCGCATTATCTCACCCCGCACGAGCATCTGGTATCCGGACATCAATGCCCGGCCCACTGGGGCCTGAGGGTCAAGGTAGAGTGAATCCGCGTAGGAAAAACCGTCAGGGAAAACGTCTATTATTTTCACAACAAAGTCGGCGTCGGTTGAGCTGATGTCCACAAACAGCTCAGCCTCAACTTCTCCGGATAATCTCAGCGGCTCCGTCAAAACCGGAGTCTGGAACGATAATACATCGGGGCGGAAAGACATGTTCCTCTGGTCTTCCAACATATATTCCTCTGTGCGGTAGTTGACAGGTTTTGAGGAATACGGCACCGGAGAGGCGGGGTCGCTGACATAAGACGCTGCCGCGGACTCCTCTGCGGGCTTTTCCGTGGATATGCTTCCGTCAAGGCGCATGTAGTAGGGAGTGGCGCCGCTGAGACCGACCGCGGGCCACCCCTCGTCATATTCACGCCAGCAGAGTGCCCCGGAATCGAATACCCGCGCCTTGCTTGCGGGCTTGTCTCCTTTGCCTTCAAGGTAATACGCGAAAAACGGATACTCGACGTTGTCCATGTACCACCGGGTCGTTGTCTGCGGGCCGAAATATATGTCGTTGAAAAACGTCCCCTGGTTTCTCGGCCATGACCCATGTGACCAAGGACCTTCCACGAAGAACACATCCGCTGAAGGCGCTTGCTCTTTATAGGCCTTGTAAGTCGCGAAAGCCCCATGGCAGTCCTCCGCGTCGAATAAGCCTCCGACCACCAGGACAGCGGGCAACTCGCTGTCAGTAATATGCCTGGTGATGAGACGTTCCTCCCACCAATCGTCATAGTCCGGATGCGCCACTATGTTGTTCCACATCTTCACGGAGTCCCCGAACGCTTTAGTGAAATTCGCCAGCGCTCCTTGTTTGAGAAGATCCGTGTACGCGTCGGTACGGATGAATTCCGGGAGTCTCAGGGACTCTTTGGACACCTTGCCGCTTTGTACATCGGCGGTCATTATGTACTGGTAGAAGGGCAGAAAACCGACCATGTCCAAAAGGAAGAACGCCCAGTTGTGGTGAGCGTCATCTCCTTTGTACCAATCGGTTACAGGAGCCTGGGGCGACACCGCCTTCAGGGCCGGATGGCCACACAGGCTCGCGTAGGTGACGTACAGCCCGGGGAAAGAGATGCCGATCATCCCCACGTTCCCATTGTTCCTCCGCGTGTTTTTGACGAGCCAGTCAATGCTGTCATAAGCGTCGGTAGCCTCATCTGTCTGAAGGCTGCCGTCATGGCTTGGGGCTGAAAGAGGCTTCATGTCCTCGAAAACTCCCTCGCTGAAGTTTTTGCCGCGTATGTCCTGGAAGACGATAATGTAGTTATGCTCTATGTATGATGCCCATGCAGCGCGGTCGATCTCGATTATGTTGTCTCCATAAGGAGAGTGGGTCGAGCCGTATGGAGTCCTGTGGAAAAGGATAGGATGTTTCCCCCGCTTGTCCTTTGGCTCGTAAATGACTGTGAACAATCTGGTTCCGTCCCTCATGGGAACCATCTCCTCCCTGCGGGTGTACTTCCTCATGATTTCCTTTAGCGTGTATCGCCCTTTCTCCAGCTCATGGCGGTCTTCTGCCATGCCCGGGAAATACGTGTTGAGCAAGCAAAGGACAAAAAGGAAGCGGGTTATGTATGCGGATCGTCTGTTCATGCTCATCTGATTATTATCTCATCGCACATCAGCCAGCACCATCCGGAAGGGTGCGACGCGGTGACGCGGACAAAGCGGGTCTTCCCGCGGCCGCTCCATCCGAAGTTCTCGATACAATACTCCCTGGTGTCTTTTGCTTTGAAATCCAGAGAGTACAGGGTACTGAAGCTGTCCCCGTCGTCTGAGACCTGAATCTCATATCGTTCGGGTAAGAGCATGCTCGTGAATGAGTTCCGCATGAAGGAAGTCTGAATGGAGTGGATGTCCATGGGCTCTCCCAGATCCACCGTGACATCCATGACCGCGTCAAATCCTTGCCACCTCATCCCGTTCATTCCCCAGTCTCCGATGATCCCATCGGTGAGGGTGGATTCCCCGGTGGCGGGAAAGTTCCCGCTCCAGGGTTTCAGATATGAGACTGCCTTCCCGCGGGAAAGGGACGATACTGTCACGTTCGAACCGGGACGGGGGCCGAATTCCTCGCTTATGTCGAAGGGGTGATACCCATGTCTTGCCATGTCGCTGCCATAGGCCTTGACCCGGGATATAAACTCTTCATAATCTTTATGTTCCGCACCGCTCCAACTGATTTGGGCCATGGCGAGGATCCTTGGATAGATCATTCGTTCGGCATGTTCTGGAGTCTCCACGGCTTCGGTCCACAGGTTGCATTGCAGCCCTCTGACAAGAGCCGTGTCTCCAGTGAGACCTTCGTAAGGGTCGAACTGATAGGTTTTCCGTAGGGGTGTGTAACCCCCGAAGCACACGGGTTCGACCAAAGGATAATCCTGGTAATAGTCAAGATAAAAATGCCCTTCCGAGGATAGTATCATCGGGTGGCCTTGCCGGATGATCTTGTCCCGCCCTTCCGGATCCTCATGCCAGGACATTATCACGGCGTCAGGAGTCAGATCCTCATCCAGCATCTCATCCCAGCCGATGATCGTTTTTCCGCGCTTGTGGACATATTCCCCGATCCTTTTTGTGAAATAGCTTTGGAGCCGGTCGGGGCCGCTGATGCCCTCCCTTTCCATCAATGCCTTGCAGCGTGAACATCCGGACCAGGCCTGGATGCCGCACTCATCTCCTCCGATGTGGATGTATCTCGAGGGGAATAGACTGATCACCTCGTCAAGGACATCCTCGCAGAACCGGTAGGTCTGCTCATTGCCCAGGCACATCTCCGCGGTCCATTTTGAGGTGTGGCCGTCGCATCTGAGGGAGGGCATCACGGCAAGGACTTCGCTGCTATGACCTGGCATGTCTATCTCCGGGATGACCTCCATCTGGTGGAGGGACGCGTATTTGATAATATCCTTTATGTCATCCTGGGTGTAATAGCCGCCATACCCACCCTCATCTCGGGGAATGAAATTGCCTCCAGCCTTATTCCATTCTCTCCAGTCACTGTGAGTCCTCCACGCTGTCCCTGACGTGAGCTGGGGATATTTCTTTATCTCGATCCTCCAGCCTCCGGTGTCGACCAGATGAAGATGAAGCACATTGACCTTTATTGAAGAAAGTAGGTCGATTTGCTTGAAAATGAATTCTTTAGGAAAGAAGTGCCTGGACACGTCCAACATGAATCCCCTGTAGCCGAAGGCCGGACTGTCTTTGATTGTCAGGCAGCCGATCGTCCTGTCGCGGGAGATTTCCCGAAGCCGCAGGAGAGTCTGGATCCCGTAGAAAAGTCCGGCTGGCGAGCCTGCTTTTATCTCGACGCCTTCCGGCTTGACATCGAGCTCGTAGGCTTCATCGCCGGCAAATTCATCCACCTTTCCTTGGACTAGCCTGATTGTGGGGACATTGTTCTTTTTGCTTGCGGTGACAAGGCTGTCTGGCAGAAGGGAGACATATTCCTTGACGCTGTCAAACCGCGGATCCTTGAGATTATTGACGACTCTGGCGGGCCGGTCCCAGACAAAGGCGCCCTCCTTCCGTTCCATTGACCGGGGAGTGGGGATTATCTGCCCGCTTGCC
The DNA here is from genome assembly GCA_017478125.1 of Bacteroidales bacterium. GTDB lineage: Bacteria > Bacteroidota > Bacteroidia > Bacteroidales > UBA932 > Cryptobacteroides. Next base: position 17,156 of record JAFVED010000128.1, read on the forward strand.
ACGAGGGAGGTGACCAGTAACAGGATTTGTATCAATATCTTCTTCACCATTCCAGATAAGTTTTGAAGTCGTCGGGCAGTTTTTCCAGCACAAACCCCTTGTCCTTGACCTTCATGTCGGACTTGGTCATGTTCTTGTATTGGACCGACCTGTCATTGAAGGCGTTGTCCCAGAAGTTGCCCGTTATCTTGACTTCCCGGCACCCGTCAAGCAGGAAAGCGGATCTCTGCCAGGTGTAGGGCTTGAAGTCATGAGTCTTTGTTATTGTGTTGCCTATGAATTGAAGGTCCCTTGTAGACCTGGCCAATACGATGGGAGCGTCGAAAGTCCTGAACGTGTTGCCGGTTATGTGGATATGTCTGTGATATGTCTCATCGTCCCTTCCGACAGTGTTGAACGATGGCATAATAGTGATCACGGCCTCTCCCCATTGGTGCCGGTCTCCGTCCCTGTTCCCGGAGGTGAGGCAGTTGTCGAATATGTTACCCCTGATCGTGACGTCTTCGCATCCACCTCCCTCGTACCATCTGTCAGTGTCACCATTGATGAGGATGGCGGTCCCCGCGGAGGCGAAATAATTGTTCTCTATCAAG
>JAFVED010000129.1 GCA_017478125.1 Bacteroidales bacterium
AAAGTTTATCATGGCGGCGGTTTTCGCCGCGGCGCTGTTCCTCTCCGGTTCCTGCGCCAAGTACAAGTATGAGACTGTCAAGGGCGATCCCTTGAAGACCAAGATCTATACACTTGACAATGGCCTGAAGGTATATATGACTGTGAATAAAGAGACTCCGCGTCTCCAGACATATATAGCCGTCAGGGTGGGCAGCAAGGACGACCCGCACGAGACCACTGGCCTGTCCCACTATCTCGAGCATCTGATGTTCAAGGGTACGGAGCGGTTCGGAACCTCTGACTACGAGGCCGAGAAACCGATGCTGGACGAGATCAGGGATCTTTTCGAGGTCTACAGGACCAAGACCGATCCCGCCGAGAGGATCGCCCTCTACCACCAGATCGACTCTGTCAGTTATGAGGCCTCCAAGATCGCTATCCCCAACGAATATGACAAGCTGATGTCCATCATCGGCTCCACCGGCTCCAATGCCTTCACCTCCACCGACATGACTGTCTACCAGGAGGATATTCCCTCGAACCAGGTTGAGAATTGGGCGAAGATCCAGGCCGACAGGTTCATCCATCCGGTGATCCGGGGCTTCCACACAGAGCTTGAGGCGGTCTACGAGGAGAAGAACATGAGTCTCACCGAGGATGATTCCAAGGCTATGGAAGCCATTGATTCTGTGCTCTTTGCCCGTCACCCTTACGGCATCCAGACCACCATCGGCACCCAGGAGCACCTGAAGAACCCCTCGATCATCAACATCGAGAACCACAGAAGCAATTTCTATGTCCCCAACAATGTCGCCATCTGCGTGTCCGGCGATTTCGATCCGGACACCTTCGTCGCGACCATCGAGAAGTATTTCGGGGAGTGGGAGCCCAATCCCGGGATCAAGACTCTGGAATATGAGCCAGAGCTCCCTATCTCTGCTCCTGTAGAGAAGACGGTCTATGGACTTGACGCGGAGTTTGTCATGCTCGGGTGGAGGACCCCCGGATCGAAAGATATCCTCAGGAGCGAGGTCGGCGAGATCGCAGGCTCGGTCCTCTTCAACGGCAAGGCCGGTCTGGCCGACCTGGATCTCGTCCAGGCCCAAAAGGTTGGCGGTTTCTATCTTATGAATTATGACCGCCCGGACTACGGGGAGTTCCTGATGATCGGCTATCCCCGAGAGGGACAGTCCCTTGAGGAAGTCCGTGACTTGATGCTTGAGGAAGTCGGAAGGCTCCGCACCGGAGATTTCGACGAGGATCTGATCAAGTCCACGATCAATAACATCAAGCTCTCCCAGATGACCCAGCTCGAGAACAACAGCCGCCGGGCCATGTCCTTTGTCAATTCTTTCATCAGCGGCCACAAGTGGAAAGATGATGCCCTTCAGGCCCGCCGTCTGGAGAAAGTCACCAAAAGGCAGGTCGCCGATTGGGCTAACGAATATCTCGGACCCAACAGCTACGCTCTCGCCTTCAAGCGGACCGGCGAAGATCCCAACATCGACAAGATAGCCGCTCCGGCGATCACTCCGATTGAGACTAACCGCCACATGCAGAGTGACTTCCTGACCTCAATCCAACTCTCCGAGGTGGCTCCGATCGAGCCTGTGTTCCCGGATTTCGCTAAAGATATGGCGGTTGATGACCTTACCGGGGGGATCGAGTTCCTGTATAAGAAGAACGAGATCAACGACATCACCTCCTACACCGCCATCTTTGACCGGGGTTCCCAGACCGATCCCCGTCTCGACCTGGCGTTCAGTTATCTGGAATATCTCGGCACCCCCACCAGGGACGCCGCCCAGATCAAGAAGGACATGTATTCCCTCGCCTGCTCCTACAGTCTCTCGGCCGGTCCTGTCCAGACTGTGGTGAGGGTCAGGGGACTGGACGAGAATATCGGCCAGGCGATGGACATCGTTGAGGATCTGGTGTATAACGCTGTCCCTGACACGGCCGTCCTGTCTGCCCTGAAGGCTGACGCGCTCAAGAACCGCGCTGACAGCAAGCTCAACCAGGGAGCCTGCTTCTCGGCCCTCCAGAACTACATTTTCTACGGACCCGATTTCGTGGCGAAGTCCACCTTGTCGGACGAGACGATCCTCTCGCTCACTTCTGAAGAACTTCTCGGAGCCGTGAGAGACCTCTTCTCAAAGAAGCACGAGGTTCTTTACTATGGTCCGGCCGAGGAGGTCGCGGCGAGGAAGATGATCATCAGTCACCACAAGATGGCGGACAATCCGGCCCCTCTTGTCAAGGAACGCCCTCTCCACCAGAAAGTCTCTGGCAACCAGGTGTTTCTGGTTCCTTACGACGCCAACCAGTTCTACTATGTCCAGTATTCCGACAGGGGAGAGAAGTTCGACTTGAGGAACGATCCTTCCGTCACGATGTACAACAACTATTTCGGGAGCGGAATGAACGCCATCGTCTTCCAGGAGATGCGTGAGGCACGCGGCCTGGCATATTCGGCCAGGGCGTCGCTGAACGCCCCGTCCTATCCGGAAGATGATTACATGTTCTACGCCTTTATCGCTTCCCAGAACGACAAGTTGAAGGATGCCGTGGTCGAGTTCGACAGGATAATCAACCAGATGCCCGAGTCGGAGCAGGCCTTCCAGGTCGCCAAGGCGGCCGTGCTCTCACAGCTGCGCACCAGGCGGGTCACCGGGATGGGAGTGCTGAACCAGTATCTTTCCCTCAGGGATCTCGGACTCGCGGAGAGCCGTGACAAGGCCGTTTTCGAGGCCGTCCAGGGAATGACTCTCGCCGATGTCAAGTCCTTCCAAGAGAAGTGGATCAAGGGCCGTCAGTATACCTACGGCTTCCTCGGCCGCGAGGGTGACTTCGACACCGCTTTCATCTCCACCCTCGGCCCAGTCACCCACCTCACCCTCGAGGACATATTCGGGTACTAGCCCCCTGTCCGGCTAGATCCCGAAGCCGGAGCGGATGAGGTCGACGGAGTCCAGTTTTTCCCAGCCGAAGAACTGGACTTCTTCCTGGACTTCCTTGCCGCCTCTCCAGAGTGTGAGTTTCTCTGTGGAAGGCTCCCTGCCGAAATGGCCGTAGGTGGCTGTGGGCTTGTAGATCGGGTTTTTCAAGCCGAACTTGCGGATGATGGCCGCGGGACGGAGGTCGAACAGCTGACCGATCCTGGAGGCTATCTCGGAATCCGGGATGATTCCCGTACCCTTTGTGTTTACGAATATGCTTACGGGCTTCGCCACACCGATGGCATAGGCCAGCTGCACCATCATCTCCTTGGCCACCCCGGCCGCCACCATATTCTTGGCAATATACCTGGCGGCGTAGGCCGCGCTGCGGTCCACCTTGGAAGGATCTTTCCCGGAGAAGGCGCCGCCGCCGTGGGCGGAATGGCCGCCGTAAGTGTCCACGATTATCTTCCTACCGGTCAGGCCGGTGTCTCCGGCGGGACCGCCGATGACAAACTTCCCGGTCGGATTGACGTGGAGGATGAAATCATCCTTGAACAACGAAGCTGTCGCGGGATCGAGCCGCGCGATGACCTTGGGCAGGAGTATTTCCCGGACATCCTTTTCGATGCGCGCATGCATGGCCTCGTCTGAGTCGAACTCGTCATGCTGGGTGGAAAGGACTATCGTGTGGATGCGCAGGGGAGTACCGTCTTCTGAATATTCAATCGTGTACTGCGACTTGGAATCCGGCCTCAGGTACGGCATCAGTTCAGGCTCGTCGTGGCGGATGCGGGCAAGGGTCCACAGCGTGAGATGTGAAAGGTACAGGGCAAGGGGCATGTAGCTTTCCGTGTCCAGGCAGGCGTAACCGAACATCATGCCCTGGTCG
>JAFVED010000130.1 GCA_017478125.1 Bacteroidales bacterium
AAATAGACGATGAGGTCAGCCTCGCTCTTGTAGTCGGTGAAGTAAATCTTCTTTTTAGCCTCGCTCTTGTACTGGGTGAAGAACCAGATGCCCTTGTTGGCGTCGGCCTCGCTCTTGTATTTGGTCTTATAGACTACGATGTCGGCGTCGCTCTTGTATTTTGTCACGTAGACTTTGACTTGGGCCTCGCTCTTGTAGTCAGTGCTGTAAACTACCTGCCCCGACGCGGCCACGCCAATCAGCGCCAGTACCAGTGTGATCAATATCTTTTTCATGGCTGTTTGTTATTGGTTTCAAATATGTCTTGCAAAAATCGGGCACTAATCGTAGCAGACGTACCACTGCTCCTCGCCGAAGGGGACAAGCTTGTCCCCGACCTTCCGCAGCCCCATTATATTCTTGCTCTCCGGGGCGGAATGGTTGATCCAGATGATCGGGTTGTCCTGCGGGTCGAGGGCGATTGACAGCACTTCAGGAGTGCCGTATTCCTCAAGATCCACGTTCCAGATGCTGTAGGGGTCTTCCGGATCGAACTCCGCCGTGATGGAATATGTCGCTGTGATCTCACCGTAGTCCATCCAGACGAAAGCTACCATCGCCTCTTTCCCCTTATGCTCGAACTCCACCATCCCGAAGGAACGGTCTGATCCCCTGAGCGCGGCCACTTTCCTGGAATACATCACCTTCCGTCCGAATCTCTTCGCGAGCTCCTGCTCGTGGACCAGGTCCAGGGGAACCTCCGGCTCAGGATATTTCCACCGGCTGAAAGAGGGGAACTCATGGAAGGCGGCGAACCGGCTGCCCACCGCGAGGGCGATCACCTCGTAGTTGTCGTAGCCCCGGAACATCTGCTTGCGGAGAACGTCGAGGGTGCGGAGCTCATAGTGGATGCCCCGCGCCTGGTCAGGGTCGGGGAAGTAGCAGCCCCACCTGGCGTCCTCGTCCTTGGTGTTGTCGCCTGCGTAGAACAGCGGCCCGGAGTTCTGCTTGAATATCACCCAGTTGTTCATCGAATAGTCATATTCCTCCTCCTTGTCAGCGGGGGTCGCCCATGAGAAGAAGCCTGGGCCGGGATAGATGTAACCGGGCTTCTCGAGACTCTCCCAGTCGTAGGGGATCCCGCTGTTCCAGTAGGCTCCGGGGGTGATGTGTGTGTCCTTGTAGGTGAGCCGGACCCCGGTAACGTCATAGTTGCCGGTGAAGGCTCTGTCTCCGATTCCCACGACCGGGTAATCCTCTTCGTTAAATCTCACGCTCTCAGGTACTTCCACGATCCCGGAATACTTCCCGCCTCTTGCCAGGACAGCGCTCTCGCCCTCGTCCACCAGGTGGTACATATAGCCCTTCGTGTCGGCGAAGGAGCCGCCTTCGTAGCGGTACTGGGCGCCGAGGAACATCCCCATGCCGAAGGGGGATCCCCCGGCGTTGAAGTGGTCGGTAAGGACCAGCATCTCCTCATCGGGGATGAATTCTCCTTCGAGGGTGTAGTCCCAGAATTCGGATTTGATGTTGTAGGAGAACTTGTCGCCTTTCATCTGGATCCATTTCCCGTCCTCGGGGGTGAGCTCCGCCGTGTGGCCGTCCTCATTGATCGTGAAGGCGTGGAACCAGATTTCTCCTTTCTCATTGAATGCCACGCTGATAGTCCCGGTAGCGCCTATGTCCTCGTAGCTGTAAATCCCGCTTCGGACCGGTGCCGAGGCAGAGGTGGTGTTCGCGGCGGAAGCCGCGAATCCGATGGCGAAAGCCATGAATAGTGTTTCAAGGTGTCTCATGTCCAAAATGATTCTCAACCGCTAATATAACTATTCCCAACCGTTTGCGCAAGTCGGGTTAATTTGTTAACTTCACCGGTAAATAACACAGTTCTTTATGATTTTCAGACATATCAAGTTATCATTCAGCCGTGTTTTGGCCATTGTTGTATTGGTGGCGGCCCTGTTCCCGCAAGCGGGTTGCTCGGACAGGAAGCCAGCCTCGTGGGGGGATTATGTGATCGCTTGCGGCGATGAGGATCTCTACATCGTGGACACCGTGAACTCCACGGAAGACTCGCTCGATGTCATCTGGCATTGGAACATTTCCGAGGCGTACGGTCAGATCCCGGACAAATACGTGGACGCCATGCGGGTGCTGGATGACTGCAAACCAGTGGACGGAGGTTCAAAGCTTCTTCTGACCTCTTCGTCCGACGGGACGCTCCTGCTTGACATAGCTACGAGAAAATGCCTTTTCCATGCCTTGACTCCGATGTCCCACTCGGCCGACATGTTGCCCGGGGACAGGATCGCCGTTGCCAACTCGATAACCTCCACAGGGAACAGTCTCGAGATATACGACGCCTCTGTTCCGGATGTGGTCGTGTGGAAAGATACGCTGTACAGCGGCCATGGCGTGGTGTGGTCTGACAAGTATGACATCCTCTTCGCCCTTGGCTATGAGGAATTGCGGAGTTATTCGCTCAAGGACTGGGATTCGGCCTCTCCGTCGCTCGTCCTGGAGGAGAGCGTGCCTCTGCCGAGCCCTGGAGGGCATGACTTGTCTCCTGCCGGGGATGACGCCCTCGTCGTCACCAACCATGACGGAGTGTTTATTTACGATATCCAGAAAAAATCATTCGTTCCTTTCGCCCCTCTCGATGGGATCGGGAACGTCAAATCATTGAACTACGATCCCTCGTCCGGAAAGGTCATCTACACTGTCGGGGAGACCAGGTGGTGGACCAACCATGTCTACATGAAGTTCCCTGACAGGGTTTTGAGTTTCGACCCGGACTGGAGGCTGTACAAGGTCAGGGTGCTGCCCGACCTGACCTTTGAGCCCTGATCACGTTGACGTCGGATTATGAGAACCCGTTTCCTCGCCTTGGCCTTCCTGTCGGCTTTGCTGCCGTCTGTGGCCGCATATTCCCAACAGGCGAAGCCGTCCGGACTGATGACCGATCTCGTGGAACACACCCAGGCCGTATGGTCTGGAGGTTATGCCACGGATTTGGTTTTGAGTGACTTAGATAAGTCTAAAGGACAATATCAGACGGTGGAGATAGCCTCCTCCAGACCCTCTTTCAGTTGGGTTGTCCCCGGTAAATATCCTGCGAGACAGACTGCCTGGCGGGTGATTGTCTCAGGGTCTGAGGACGCTTCCGACAGCCTTCCAGGAGACATCTGGGACAGCGGCTGGGTCGAGGACAGCCGTTCTGTGGCGGTGCCGTATTCAGGGAAGCCGCTTGAGCCCTCCAAGGTGTATTACTGGCGGGTCAAGGTCCGGACGGACAAGGGCGGCGAGAGCGGATGGTCCGAGGCTAAGGCTTTCAGGACGGCTCCGCGCCTGGAAGAATATTCCACACCGGCTTATCCGCTTGTCAAGGAGGAGCAGGTCCCTGTGAGTATCACGGAGGCCGCGCCGGGATGTTGGCTCCTTGATTTCGGGCGGGACGCCTTCGGACAGCTTCGTCTGACGCTATACTCAGGGACGGGGGAGGACACGGTCAAAGTCCATCTGGGCGAGCGTGCTGGGGAAGGCCGTGTGCTCAGGAACCCGACCACCACTGTCCGTTACCAACTTCACGAGATCGCCCTCAGGAAGGGACTGCACACTTATTCGCTCGTGATTCCTCCGGACAAGAGAAACACCGGTCCGGATGCTGTCAAGATGCCGGACTACATCGGCGAGGTCCTGCCCTTCCGATATGTCGAGATCGAGGATTACGACCCCAAGCCCGAGGCCGGACAGGTTGTCCGTCAAATCGTTAGCTATCCGTTTGATAATCAGGCGGCTTTCTTCCGGTGTGACAACGCTTTGCTGAACCGTATATGGGATCTTTGCAAGTATTCGGTGAGGGCCACTTCTTTCGTCGGCTTTTTCGTGGACGGTGACAGGGAGCGGATCCCCTATGAGGCGGACGCCCTGATCAGCCAGCTTTGCCATTACGCCGCGGACAGGGAGTACACCCTTTCCCGCCGCACTACAGAGTATCTCCTTGACAGACCGACCTGGCCGACAGAGTGGATTCTCCAGGCTGTGCTGCTGGCCTGGAATGATTATATGTTCACCGGGGACTCCCGTATGCTGGAAAGCCGTTACGGGATCTTGCGGAAGCGCTGCCTTGAGAGTCTGATCGGTCCGGATGGTCTTGTAAGCACGACTCTTCGGGGACAGGACAAGGCTTTTCTGTCTTCAATCAATCGCGGGGAGAAGATCCGGGACATTGTGGACTGGCCACATTCCGGCTCCCTGAGGCTCGCTCCGGGGTACGGGGGTGAGGACGACGGGTTCGTGTATTCGGACCATAACGCCGTGGTCAACGCTTACGCTTTCCGGGCCCTGACCCTGATGGGAGAGATCGCCAAGGTCTTGGGGAAGGATCAGGAAGCCGCTGATCTTCAAGAGGAAGCGTCCAGGATGAAGGCTGCGTTCAACAAGACCTTTCTCGACAAGAAGAACAAACGCTACAAGGATGGTCCTGTTGACCCCCACGCCTCGCTCCACTCGAATATGTTCGCCTTGCTGTTCGGCCTTGTCCCGGACAAATACCGGAAGAGCGTCACGGATTTCATAGTGTCCAGAGGAATGGCATGCAGTGTCTACGGGGCGCAATTCCTGCTTGAGGCCCTATACTGCGGCGATGCTCAGGATGCCGCATTGAAGCTCTTGACTGACACCTCATTACGGAGTTGGTCAAATATGCTTGAGGTAGGCTCGACCATAACCCTCGAGGCATGGGACGACTCTTTCAAGCCAAACCAGGACTGGAACCATCTCTGGGGAGCCGCGCCGGGGAACATCATCCCGTTCAAGCTGATGGGTGTGGAGCCTCTTGAGCCGGGTTTCTCGAAGGTGCGGATCCGTCCCCGGCCTGGAAGTCTGACGCGCGCCGAGATGGTTCTCCCGACAATCCGTGGCCAGATATTCATGGGCATCGAGAACACGGAAAGCAGGAAGGTCGTGACTGTGGACCTTCCCGCCAATATGGATTATGAGGCTGACCTCCCGGAGGGCTTCTCTTTAGAGGTCAGAAACTGAACTTGTAGCCCGCTCCGATCCAGCCTTTGAAAGCCCGGTCGTATGTGAGTGACTTGAGTTTTGTCCCCTCCTTGTTGGTGTCGATGTTCTTGTCATGGCAGTAATCGGTCATCACGAACAGGTCCAGGGAGTTGTGGTTGTCCAGTTTCCAATCCAGTCCGAGAGATCCCCGCAAACGGTTGACGTAGGTGTCGGAGTACCCCAGGAATGTGTAGTCTGAATAGGAGAGGCTGGCGGTGTTCCAAGTCGCTGAGCAGGCGGGATCGTTGAAGACGTTACGCACCTCGATGTAACCGTAGGGCGTGAGTGTGGGAGTGGCCTTGTAAGACACTTTGAACCGGCTTTTTAGGGCGACCAGGTTGGGAGTCTTCTGAAAGGGGTTGTTCACATCCCTGTGGGTCATCTGGAGCCTTTCCTTGACGGCGAATCGCCAAAGTCCTGCCTTGTGACTAAGAGTCACGTCCCCGTAGACCCTATGGCGCGGCTTCCACTCATCCGAGGAATTCTTGTCTTCCATGAATATATAACCGGCTCCAAGCTTGAGCCATGGGGTGGCTTTCCAAGTAAGTCCTGTCCCGAACTGGTAACGTCCGAAGTCGCTGAGGTTATCCTCGAGCCGGACTTCTCCATCCACGTTCCAATGGAAACCTTTGACTATCTTCTTGTCAGCGGCGAGGGATACTCTCGCTCCCGTCTCGCTCTCCATCTCATTGTCTGTCCCCTGGGCTCCGGACAGGGCAGGAAATGCCGTCATGAGGACACAGAGTATAATCAATCTCTTTTTCATGGCTTTTACTGTTCTACGAAATCTTTCGCCCTGGTCAGGGTGTCGATTGTGGCGGTCTGGTCCTTACCGAGGGTGTAATAAACTTTGATGTAGGCCGCGTCCTTGAGGAAGTCGACATGGCCGATCTCAAGGTTGTCGACTTTTATTCCGATCCGCTTCTCGAG
>JAFVED010000131.1 GCA_017478125.1 Bacteroidales bacterium
GGGAGTATGCCGACACCAGGAGCGTTCCGAGATCGGCAACGCCCTCCGCCCGGAGCACCACGAGGAAGACGCCAGGCTGATGAGCGAGATGGGTGTGAACGCGCTCCGCGGCTCCCATTATCCCCACGCCACCTACTTCTATGACCTGATGGACAAGTACGGCATAGTCACCTGGGCAGAGATTCCGTTCGTCGGTCCGGGAGGATACGCCGACAAGGGTTTCGTGGACAAGGAGTCTTTCAAAGAGAACGGCAGGACGCAGCTCACAGAATTGATCCTGCAGCAATACAACCACCCTGGAATATGTGTCTGGGGATTGTTCAACGAGCTGAAGAGTCAGGGGGACAACCCTCTTGAATACATAAAAGAGCTAAATGCCCTCGCACATGAGCTTGACCCTTACCGGCCGACGACGGCCGCCTCAAACCAGTACGGCGATCCCATGAACGAAGTCACTGACGAGATCGGGTTCAACCGCTATGACGGATGGTACGGAAGTTCTCCGAAAACACTGGCGACCTTCCTCGACAAGTATCATGAAGAGTTCCCTCAAGCGAAACTGTCAATCAGCGAATACGGGGCGGGAGCCAGCATCTACCACCAGCAGGACTCACTTAAACAACCGGTACCCACATCTTACTGGCATCCGGAGAACTGGCAGACCTTCTATCACATCGAGAACTGGAAGATCATCAACGAGAGGCCTTTCGTCTGGGGATCTTTTATATGGAACATGTTCGATTTCGGCGCCGCCAACCGCACTGAGGGCGACCGTCCAGGCATCAACGACAAAGGTCTTGTCACCCGTGACCGCAAAATCCGGAAGGACGCTTTCTACTTCTACAAGGCCAATTGGAATGAGGAGCCGATGGTTCACATAGAAGGAAAGCGTAACACCCTTCGCCAGCGCCAGCGGACAGAAGTCATCGTTTTCACCAACACTTCCGGCGTGACACTCAACGTCAACGGCCGTGATGTCGGCACCATGACTCCGGACGAGTATCACATCTGCCGCTTTCCTGTCACCCTCGACAAGGGGGTTAACGTGATCACAGCCGTCGCCGAAGGGTTGAAGGACCATTGTGAATGGACACTGCGATAAAACACAGTGGTTTGCCGCGCCTTCGCGTCAACACGCCAGGCAGAACGGTGAATATCCGCCCTTTAACACAATCAATACCAAGATGAAGAAGTTATTAACAATCACAGCTTTACTGGTGACATTGGTATCATGTCAGACACAACCCGAGGCCGTAGTTGAAGGCAAGGCCCTACCCGACCACCCTCGTCTTCTATACACAAGGGCAGACCAGGCCAGGGTAGGGAAACTCGCCAAGATGGCTCCGCAGCTCCGTAATCTCCAGGAAGCTATTGTGGCCCAAGCAGATGGGATCGTCAAAGGAGAAGAGCTGACCTCTGAAAAGGTGGATCTGTCCTTTTCCAGGGCGTGGGTCAACCGGATGTTAGCCCTCGGGATAGCGTACCGTCAAACCGGAGACAGCAAGTATTCTGACCAGATCGGGAAATCCCTGAACTACCTCTGTTCTTTCGAGACATGGCATCCGGAGCATTATCTTGATGTCGCCGAGATGACCACCGCCGTTGCCATAGCCTACGACTGGTGTTACGATGTCCTTTCCGAGAAGACGAGGCAAACCGTCAGGGAAGCCATCTATAACAAGGCCCTGACCCTGGTTCTCAATGAATATGAAAACGGGGACGAGGTTGGCAGCTGGGCGAAAAGGGAGACCAACTGGAACGTGGTCTGCAACACCGGCATGGTACTTGGCGCCCTCGCCGTGGCGGAGGACTTCCCACAAGAGACTGGAATCATTGTCAGGAACGCTGAGAAATACATGCCCAACTGTCTCAGGTTTTTTGACCCGGACGGGGTCTGCTACGAAGGACCAGGGTATTACGAATACACCAATATCTACCTGGCCATGGCCCTGAAAGCCCTGGAAGACAATTTCGGGAACACCGGAGGACTGTCCGCTCTTCCAGGAATCAGCAAGACGGCCCAGTACTATGTGGACTGCGTCAGTCCCTCGGGAAGGGTATTCAATTTCGCCGATAGCGGAAGCGACGCCGCCTCGATGTCTCCCCTGTTCTTTTATTTCAGCCGGAAGTTCAATCTGCCGGAAGTGGCCGGTTGGTACAGGGGACAGCTTGAAAAGGCTCTTGCCCGGAAAACGCTGCCTGCCTGGCATTTCCCGTTATCCCTTGCCTGGTATGATGACACACCTTTTGACAATTCCGCTCCGAAAACAAGGATCAAGACCTTCCACAATGTGAACGACATTCTCATGCTGCGCGGAAGCCAGGACAATCCCAAGTCCATTCACGTTCTCGCCAAGGGCGGTGATCCCGACATGGCCCACCAGCAGGCTGACGGAGGATCTTTCGTGATCGAGTCGGAGGGAGAGCGGTGGCTTGATGAGCTTGGATGTGACGCTTACGACATTCCAAGTTTCTTCACATACGCTCCGGACGCTCCCAGATGGGGGTATTTCCGCGAGAGCAGTCTCTCGCACAACACCATCAGCCTTGATGGCCTGTGCCAATATTCAAGAGGCACCGCCCATTTTGCCGATGAGAATCTTGACGGCGACCAGCCGGGAGCCACGTTCGAGATGACCAGCCTATATCCCGGCGCCCAAAGTGTCACCCGCGGCTTCACGTTGGCCTCAGACACCTCGCTGCTCGTCACCGACCATGTGGAGGCCAAAGGCAAGCATGACCTGCGCTGGATCGGAGCCACCCGCGCCAGTGTCGAAGTGAACGGTTCCGAGGTAATTCTCTCAAACAACGGGAAACAATTTAAAATCAAGGTTTTAAAGCCAGAAGGAGCAGGATTTACGACCGAACCTGCCAAACCTTTCACCCAGTATGAGAAAGATCTGGAAGGCATAACCATGATCCATTGCGACATTCATTTCACAGACAAGGCAGAGACCGTGGTGGAACTTAAAAGTCTGGATTAACACTTTTTATATTCTTCAAACGTTAGTAAATTCGCATTTCTTAAAAATCATCAACATGAATAACTTATTCTCATTGGAAGGCAAGAACGCCTGGATTACAGGGGCTTCTTATGGCATTGGATTCAACATTGCCAAGGCTTTTGTGGCGGCAGGGGCACAGAACATCATATTCAATGATATTAATAACGAAGCCCTGGAGCGCGGCTTGGCCAATTATCGTGAGGCCGGCATAGAAAATGTCCGCGGATATGTGTGCGACGTCACTGACGAAGCCGCGGTGAAAGCGTTGGTGGAAAGAATCCACGAGGAGGTCGGCCAGATCGACATCCTTGTCAACAACGCCGGGATCATCAAGAGGATTCCGATGCATGAGATGGAGCGCAAGGAGTTCCAGCAGGTCATCGACGTGGATCTCGTGGCTCCCTTCATCGTGTCTTCCGCCGTGCTGCCAGAGATGATGGAGCGCCGTGAGGGGAAGATCATCAACATCTGCTCGATGATGTCCGAACTGGGACGGGAGACCGTCTCGGCCTATGCGGCGGCGAAGGGCGGCCTGAAAATGCTCACCAGGAACATCTGCTCTGAGTACGGTGAGTACAACATCCAGTGCAACGCGATCGGTCCCGGATACATCGCCACTCCCCAGACAGCGCCTCTGCGGTAGACACAGCCCGACGGAAGCCGCCATCCTTTCGACTCGTTCATTTGCGCCAAGACTCCCGCCGGCCGCTGGCTGGATCCGTCGGAGCTTGGGGGACCGGCCGTCTTCCTCGCCTCTCATGCCTCCGATGCCGTCAACGGGCACATCCTCTATGTGGACGGTGGTATACTGGCTTATATCGGCAAGCAGCCGCAGTAGATTCTTCACTTCGTTCAGAATGACAGGAATAACAGTATTTTGATATGAAACTGAATTGTGAGGTTCGCCAGGCGTCCAGCAATCTCGACGCCAAGCATTACGACACAGAGCGTCTCCGCAAGGAATATCTGGTTGAGAAGATCATGGCTCCGGACGAGATCAACATGGTCTACTCGATGTTCGACCGTATCATCACCGGCGGTGCGGTTCCGGTGGAAGAGGAACTGCTTCTTTCCGCCCCGGAGATCTTGAGAGCTGATTATTTCACGCAGCGAAGGGAGCTCGGCATCATCAATGTCGGAGGATCCGGAAGTGTCAAGGTCGGTGATGAGGAATATCATCTTGATTACAAGGAGGCTCTCTATGTCGGTCGAGGCGACCGTCATGTCTCTTTCAGGAGCGACGACCCGTCACAGCCCGCCCATTTCTATTTCTGCTCGGCGACCGCCCACAGGGAGACTGGGGTCAAGAAGGTGACAAAGAAAGAAGCCGTAGTGATGCACCTCGGCTCTCTGGAGGAATCTAACGAGCGTACAATCAATCGTTTGCTTGTCAAGGAGGTTGTACCTTGCTGCCAGCTTCAGATGGGAATGACCGAACTCGCTCCAGGCAGCACATGGAACACGATGCCCGCCCACACCCATGACCGTCGTATGGAGGTCTACTTCTATTTCGAGCTTCCTGAGGACGCCGCTGTCTGCCACTTCATGGGAGAACCACAGGAGACCCGCCATATCTGGATGCATAATGAACAGGCCGTGATCTCTCCCCAGTGGAGCATACACTCAGCTTGCGCCACCCGCAACTACACCTTCATTTGGGGCATGTGCGGAGAGAACGACGACTATAATGACATGGACTGGCGCGACACCAAAGATCTGAGGTAATGAGAAGGTATATAGTATCGCTTCTCGCCGCCGCGACCCTGGTTTTCGCGGGGTGCGGGAAGAAAGTTGAGCCCAAAGTTATGGCGAGGGCAGTCCCGGAAAGAGCAGATGACTTCGTGTTCGAGAACGACCTGGTCGCGGGACGCTTCTACGGAAAGGCCCTTGAGGGAGATCCCACATCTCCCGGTCTTGACATCTGGGTCAAACTGCCGGGAAAGCTCGTGGCCGACGAGTGGTACGCCCACGCTCTTACGGAGGGGAATTACTACCACAAGGACCACGGCGGGAAAGACTGCTACAAAGTGGCGGTCAGTCTTGGCGGCGGCGCTTCCGTTCCTTTCGTCGACGGCCGGTTGTGTTGGCCGGCCACAAACTACCGCTCCTGCGAGATTCTTGAATCCGGGCCGGAGAAAGTGGTGTTCACCCTTGATTATCCGGCTTGGGAAGTCGCTGAGGGTGTGAGTGTTTCGTTGGTAAAGAAAGTCACTGTCACAGCCGGTACTTATTTCACCCAAATTGAGGATACCTACACCTGTGGCGGAACGGACATGATCACTGTCGCGGCCGGGTTCAAACTCCACGGCGAGCAGAAGACTGTCCGGGAACAGCTTGAGGCCAGTGACCGTCTGGCGATCTGGGAGAAGGCCTCCGACCAGAGCGTAGAGCCGGAGGATGGTATGATAGGTGTCTCTGTCGTCATGCCGGACGCCGACTCGGCCTTTTTCTCGGAGGAGCTCGACCACGCGTTGCTGATCAAGAGAATACCTTCCGGAGGTACACTATCCTACAGCGTCGGATCCTGCTGGTCCAAGGCAGACATCAAAATACCTTCCGCCTGGTTCGACCTGGTAAGGGAGCAGTAGGAGGCCGGGTTCCCTTTGATTTTTGTCTATTTTATCGTATCATTGTGTAAACAATGACGCGATATGAGAAGATTGGTTTTGATTCTGGCCGGAATCGCGGCCGGTGTGTGCGCCTATAGCCAGAGGCTTGTTTTATCCTATGACAAGCCGGCGACAAGATTCGAGGAGGGGCTTCCACTTGGCAACGGCCACCTCGGAGCGACTGTATACGGCGGTGTCTCAGAGGATCTCATCTGGCTCAATGAAGGATCATTATGGGCCGGTTGCGCCAATCCGGACAACAATCCTGTACCCTCCGGGGGGCCGGAGCTCCTCGCCGAGGTCAGGGCGCTGCTCGACAAAGAGGACTGGGCCGGAGCCGAGGAGAAGGTGAAGGGACTCCAGGGTAAATATGTGAATTCATTCCTTCCGATGGGCCAGCTGCGCCTGAGGCAGAGTTTCAAGAAGGATGTGCTTGTTTTTGACATGAACGGGAACCGTCCGGACCTGGACGATTCACGCGCGGGTCAAGGAGCGGCCTCGGGGAGACAGTCTTATCTCCGCACCCTGGATCTGGACAACGCTACAGCCAGGACAAGTTTCGTCGCTGGCGGGGTCGAATATTCCAGGGAGATCTTTGTCTCGCATCCGGACCGGGTGATGGTTATCCACTTGACTGCCACCAAACCCACCCTGGAGTTTGACCTCGAAGGCAGCTCGATGTGGGACGGCAGCTCCATCCAGAGCCTGTCGGCTGACGAATATGTGGTCAAGGGACAGGTGGGTTACTACCAAAGCACAAAATGGCAGGAGCCGTTCTCAGAGTGGCAGACAGGGCCGAACGGGGAGAGGGGCATGCGCTACCAGTTCAGGGTCAAGGTTGTAAAATGCGACGGTAAAGTCCACACAACCCCTTTCATCCATGTCAGCGACGCCTCCGACGTTCTGATCCTTGTCAGCGCCGCGACCAGTTTCAACGGGTTCGACAAGCGACCCGACACCGAGGGGCGGGACGAGAACGCCCTGGCCGCCTCTTATATCACCAAGGCTGAGAAGAAGAGCCTGGAAGAGCTTCGTGAAGCCCATGTCGCTGATTATCAGAAGCTTTTTAGTTCCGTCAAGCTTACGCTAGGTCACACGGATATGGCCGGACGGCCGTCCGACCCCGGCATCGTCCATTCTCGCTTCGCCGCGGCTGAGTACGGCCGTGGGCCGGAGGCCGCTCCGGCTACTCCTGATAGCATTACGACTGACAAGCGCCTGGAGGCTTACGCCGCGGGAGCTGAAGACCTCTATCTGGAGACGTTGTATTTCCAGTTCGGACGGTATCTTCTTATCTCCAGCTCAAGGGAAGACAGCGAGGTTCCTTGCAACCTTCAGGGAATATGGTGCAAAGACCGTCAGCCGGCGTGGGGAGCGGACATCCACACAAACATCAACGTCCAGATGAACTATTGGCCGGCGGAGCCGCTGGGGCTGAGCCAGACGGCGCTCCCGTTGATGGAGTTCATCAAAAACTGCTCGGTGGCCGGTTATCAGGTGGTCAAGAACATGTACGGCATGAACGGCTGGACAGTCCACCACAACAGCGACATCTGGTGCGCGGCCAATCCCGTCGGAGAGAAGGAGGGCAGCCCCTCATGGGCCAACTACGTCATGGCCGGCCCCTGGCTCTGCACGCACCTTTATGAGCATTACCTTTTCACCGGAGACAAGACTTTCCTCGCTGAGACGGCATATCCCCTTCTCAAAGGATCGGCCGAGTTCCTGATGGACTGGCTGATCGAGAAGGACGGGAAATATATCACTTCCCCTTCCACGTCCCCCGAGAACGCGTTTTATGACGACAACGGCAAGCGTGGCCAAGTCACGATCGGTTCCGCCATGGACCTGGAGATAAGTTGGGAACTGTTCACGGACGTCATCGAGGCCAGCGAGGTCCTTGGAGTTGATCCCGGGCTCAGGGAGAGATGGAAGCACTACCGTGACAACCTGCATCCCCTTCAGATCGGGGCCGCGGGGAATCTTGTGGAGTGGTACAAGGACTGGAAAGACACCGAGCCGCAGCACAGGCATGTGTCGCACCTTTTCGGCCTCCATCCCGGACACGAGATCTCCCCTCTGAAGACCCCTGAGCTCGCCAAGGCGGCGGTCAAGACCCTCGAGGGAAGGGGTGACGGCGGAACCGGCTGGAGCAAGGCATGGAAGATATGCTTCTGGTCCAGGCTGCTTGACGGGGATCACGCCCACAAGATGTACAGGGAATTGCTCAGCAAGTCCACCCTCCCGAATCTTTGGGACACCCATCCGCCGTTCCAGATAGACGGTAATTTCGGAAGCATCGCGGGGATCGGGGAGATGCTCCTCCAAAGCCAAAATGGTGAGATTCACCTGCTTCCGGCTCTTCCTTCGGTTTGGGATGAAGGGTCTGTCACAGGCTTGAGAGCCCGCGGTGCTGTCAGTGTGGACATGGACTGGAAGGACGGGAAACTAACTTCCGCCACTCTTCTCTATTCCCCCGTCATCCTGAGCGAAGCGAAGTATCTTGGCGGAGCGAAGAAATTCACAATCCGATCTTCCGTCCCCGTCAAAGTCAAGGGCGCGAGCTCAAGCGCGAGACGCGACGGCTCATATTTCCTGACCACTATCACCTTGAGGCCAGGGGTCAGCTGCTCACTGACAGCGAGATAGATCAGCGAGAACGATAGCCGCAACGGCCTCTACAACCACAGGGGTCCGGAGCGCGAAACATACGTCATGCCGGCCGGGGACATTGAGATCGACAATCTCCCCGGTCTTGATATTCAATGTTTTCTGGGTCTTGGCGATGCTGGATGTCGGCTTGAAGGCCACACGGAACACTATCGGAGCCCCGTTCGTGATCCCGCCATTCACTCCCCCCGCACCGTTCTTCACCGCAATTCGCACATTTTCGGTCGTTGCCAGTCTGGATGGCGAGACCACTGCCACCCTCGGCACGTTAAGAGGGGGGACCGGAGCGGCGCTTTGCGACGCGAGCGGTGGGGCCTCGCGCAGCGAGGCGGTCGAGCCACCAGAGCTGGCAACGACCGTAAGGCCGTCGTTATGCTCAGAGCCGCGCATACGGGCGGCGGCGAAGCCATCGCCGAACTCGACACCGCGGACTCCTGGGATCGAGAACACCGCATGGGATATTAGCGACTCGACAGAGTCGAAAAAAGGCTCGCCAAGGCCGGAGGGAACGCCCTCAACGCGGCATTCGACAACACCGCCAAGAGAGTCACCTTCCTTCGCCGTGGCGTCCAGCAGGGCGGGCCATGTGGCTTTGTCTGTCTCGCCGCCAATCTCAATCAGATCCGCCTGGAACGAGAAACCGCACTGTTTTTTGGCGATGACCCCGGCGGCGACAAGAGGCAAAGTCAACCGTCCGGAGAAATGCCCTCCGCCCCGTGGGTCATTGAACCCTCCCCATTTGACGGCGGCCGTATAGTCGGCGTGACCAGGACGAGGCACATCCTTAAGCGCCTCATAATCAGCCGACCTGGTGTTTTTGTTCCGGAATATGATCGTTATCGGGGCACCTGTCGCGCGGCCTTCGAAAACCCCGCTTAGTATCTCCGGCTCATCTGACTCTATCCTGGGAGTGGTGCCTTTAGCCCCGCTTTTGCGTCTGAGGATATCCTCCATGAAATCCTCCTTTGAGATCGGAAGACCTGCCTTGACACCATCCACCACGACGCCGATCGCCTCCCCGTGGGACTCCCCGAAGATCGCGACCCTGAAATTCCTGCCGAAAGTGTTCATGTTCATTAACTCTTTGTGACAACGCAAAGATACTTATTTTAGCTATCTTTGCATAATTGAGATTTGACGATGGATCGCAAAGAAGAAGACAAGATAATCGAAGGCATCACCTCGCAGGAATACAAGGAGGGGTTTGTGACGGACATCCGCCAGGACTTCATCCCAAAAGGCCTGAACGAGGACATCATACGCACTATTTCCGCCTTGAAACAGGAGCCGGACTGGCTGCTGGAATTCCGTCTCGACGCCTTCCGCAAATGGCAGGCTATGAAGATGCCCACGTGGGGACACCTGGACTTGCCAGAGATTGATTTTCAAGACATTATCTATTACGCCGCCCCCAAAAAAGACTCAGAGAGGCCGAAGGAGATCGACCCAACGCTTGAGGAGACTTTCGAGAAGCTGGGGATCCCCGTCCGGGAGCGGGAGGCTCTCGCCGGTGTCGTGGCCGTAGACGCCGTTTTCGATTCCGTGTCGGTGGCGACGACTTTCAGGGCCTCACTCGCCGAGAAAGGGATCATCTTCTGCAGTTTCTCAGAGGCTGTCCGGGAGCATCCCGACCTTGTGAGGAAGTACCTTGCGAGCGTTGTTCCGGTCGGGGACAACTTCTACGCCGCCCTGAACTCGGCCGTGTTCAGCGACGGCAGCTTCTGCTATATTCCCAAAGGGGTGAAATGCCCGATGGACCTGTCGAGTTATTTCCGGATCAACGCCGCCGGGACAGGTCAGTTCGAGAGGACCCTGATCGTGGCCGACGAGGGATCGTCGCTCAGCTACATGGAGGGCTGCA
The DNA here is from genome assembly GCA_017478125.1 of Bacteroidales bacterium. Taxonomy (GTDB): domain Bacteria; phylum Bacteroidota; class Bacteroidia; order Bacteroidales; family UBA932; genus Cryptobacteroides. Next base: position 10,146 of record JAFVED010000131.1, read on the forward strand.
CCGCCCCGATGAGGGACGAGAACCAGCTGCACGCCGCCGGGGTGGAGATCATAGTGGAGAAAGACGCCGATGTGAGATATTCCACAGTACAGAACTGGTACCCGGGCGACGCCCAAGGCCGGGGCGGCATCCTCAACCTCGTGACCAAGAGGGGAATATGCAAGGGAGCCGGGGCGCATCTCAGCTGGACGCAAGTTGAGACCGGATCCGCTATCACCTGGAAATATCCCTCGACCATCCTGAAGGGCGACTATTCCTCTTCGGAGTTCTATTCCGTGGCGGTGACCAACAACTACCAGCAAGCGGACACCGGCACGAAGATGATCCACATCGGCCGCGGCACCAAGAGCCGTATCGTCAGCAAGGGCATCTCGGCCGGACACAGCCAGAACAGTTACCGGGGTCTCGTCAGGATGAATCCGGGGGCTGTCGGGGCGAGGAATTTTTCCCAGTGCGACAGCCTTCTGATCGGCTCGAAGTGCGGGGCGCACACCTTCCCGGACATCCAAAGCGCCAACCCGACAGCGATCGTGGAGCATGAGGCCACAACATCCAAGATCAGCGAAGACCAGCTCTTTTACTGCAACCAGAGAGGCCTGGACGCCGAGGACGCCGTGGGCCTGATCGTCAACGGCTACGCCCACGAGGTCCTTTCCCGCCTCCCGATGGAATTCGCCGTCGAAGCCACCAAACTCCTCCAAGTCTCCCTCGAAGGTTCCGTCGGATAATGAATATGTATTAACCTTTATAAGAACGATATGAAAACAGAACAATTCATCAAACTTCTGACAGAAGAAGTGGTTTCCTACAAATCATTCTTAGAAACAGTTGATAATGAGTGGATTATTAAAGGTTTTATCGATGTGGACAAGAAGATTTACACAATTACAGATGACACAAAAGTGCTATCGAAAATAATCGAATTATTGCTTATACCTAAATTAGACTTATTCGCAAAAAGGAATGGTTTAAAAATGGCCACTTCAAGCAAGCAGAATTACTATCCGGATCTGACTTTTTTTGATACAGAGGGTCATCTGTTTGCGGTAGACTTCAAATCAAGCTATTACGAAGGAGATTATATAAACGGCTTGACGCTTGGATCATATTGGGGGTACTTCAGGGAAAGAGCACAAAAGAAAAACACGGATTATCCGTATAACTCATTCAGCTCACACTGTGTGATTGGTGTACTATATAAAAGAGTTCAGAACACCAATCAGAGTAAAACCGTATATGGAATTGACGAGTTGAACTCTATTCGTTCCGTAATAGAAAATTTTATGTTCTTTGTCCAACCGAAATGGAAAATAGCGTCCGATTCGCCAGGTAGTGGAAATACCAGAAATATCGGAAGCATTGTCGATATTAAGGAACTAATTAATGGACAAGGTCCTTTCTCTGAGTTAGGCGAGGATGTTTTTGATGACTACTGGACAGGATACTTTAATAAAGCTGATGCTCAAAAAGCGGGCATTGGCACGCCAAAGTATCACGATCTTCAATCCTATAAAGAGTTCTTGAAAGCTCAAGCCGACAAACTCGAGAAATTAAAATGACACAGAGAATTATCATACCTCCGATAAAATCTCAAGGGATTAAAACAAAACTGATTCCTTGGATCAATGATATTATCATACGCTCAGGGATTGACTTGGCTAAGACCAATTGGATCGAGCCCTTTTTTGGAACAGGTGTCGTTGGATTGAATACTCCTATTTGCGGTAACAAAATCGTTGGAGACACCAATCCTCACATCATAAACTTTTATAGGGAAATCCAAGATGGTAACATCTCTTCTCAAATCATGAAACAGTACCTTACGGAAGAGGGGAAGAAACTTTCTGAAGCGGATGAAGATGGTTATGCTCACTACCGAATCATTAAAGACCGTTTCAACAAAGAGCATAATCCGCTTGACTTTATCTTTCTTTCCAGATCCGGGTTTAATGGTATGATGCGTTTCAATCGAAATGGAGAATGGAATATCCCTTTCTGCAAAAAACCCGACAGGTTCGCTCCCGCTTATATAACAAAGATCTGCAATCAAGTAGCATCTGCTAAAATGATTATAGATAAAGGGTCGTGGTTGTTTTTAAACCAAGATTTCAGAGACACGATCAAAATGGCGAGAAAAGGTGATTTGATTTATTGTGACCCTCCATATTTTGGCAGATATGTTGATTATTACAATGGATGGACGGAAAAAGATGAGATGGATCTGTTTGAGGCGCTTTCAAGTACTCCAGCAAGTTTTATCTTATCTACGTGGCATCATAATGAGTTTAGATCAAACGAGATGATTGGGCGCTTTTGGAACAAGTTCAATATTGAGACTAAAGACCATTATTATCACGGCGGGGGACACATTGAAAATAGACACAGTATTGTGGAGGCTTTGGTATTCAACTTCAACCTTTCTCCAAAAAAAGAGAAGAAAAAGGACATTATTACAGAGCCCGAACTTTTCAGCATTGTTTAGATTCAAATGAATATCTTCGACATAAACAACATAGCTTTCACGATGGGGGGCTCCGGGGTCAGTTGGCTGGAATTGGTCGGGGTGGTCGCCGGACTGACCTGCGTGGTGCTGGCCGGAAGGAACAGCAAGTACAACTTCTGGGTGGGGTACCTGTATAACATCCTGCTGTTCATGCTGTTCTGGCAGAGGCATCTGTACTCGGCGATGCTCCTCCAACCGATCTCCTTCGCCATCAACGCGTTCGGTCACTGGCGCTGGACCCACCCGAAAGAAGATGAGAAGAGCGCGGGAGATTCATCAACCCTAAAAGTAAGCAGGTTGGATATGCGGGGATGGTGCGTCGCCCTGACGGTTGTCGTGGCCGCCGGAGCGATCTGGGGATATGTGTTAAGTCAATTGGGAAACAATTGGTGGACAAAGACTTTCACTCCGGATCCGACCCCTTGGCTGGATTCCTTCGTACTGATGCTCACCCTCCTGGCCCAGTTGCTCTCAGCCCAGAAAAAGTGGGACTGCTGGATCGTCTGGCTGGTGGTGAATGCCGCCAACATAACCCTGTACTTGAGCACAGGGCTGGTGTTCATGCCGATTGTCAGCGCCCTCTACCTGATCAACGGTATCTGGTCGCTCTGGACGTGGTATAGGTTGTATAAAAGCGGAAAGTGAGAACTGGCGCGTATGTGATTGAATATTAAATCATCAAATGAATCAACAGTGATGGTTTTCAAACCGTTTTTCAAGGAAGTATTTGATAATTAATTATTTATATAACAGAACAATATGTCATTATTGAAAATACAAGGGCTGCATGCAAGCATCGCCGGCAAGGAGATCCTCAAAGGGATCGACCTTGAGATCGGACGTGGGGAAATCCACGCCGTGATGGGGCCTAACGGAGCCGGAAAAAGCACCCTCTCAGCCGTCCTGACCGGAAAGCCAGAATACGAAGTGACAGCCGGGACAATTGAGTTCATGGGGCAGAACTTGCTGGAAATGAAGCCCGAGGAAAGATCCTGGGCTGGAATATTTCTCTCGTTCCAGTATCCGATCGAGATTCCGGGAGTATCCATCACAAACTTCATGAAAACCGCGATCAACTCAAGGCGCGAGGCCCAGGGGCTGGAGCCGATGAAAGGCGGGGAATTCCTTAAACTTATGAAGGAAAAGATGGCCTTGGTCCAGATGAAGCCCGAATTCGCCAAGCGGGAGGTCAATGTGGGCTTTTCCGGAGGCGAGAAAAAGCGGAATGAGATTTTCCAGATGGCGATGCTGGATCCAAAACTGGCGATTCTTGACGAGACCGACAGCGGACTCGACGTGGATGCCCTGAAGATTGTCGCTGACGGGGTAAACGCCCTCCACACTCCCGATAAATCGGCGATCGTGATCACTCATTATCAGAAACTTCTGGAATATGTCCAGCCGGACAAAGTCCATGTCCTGAAGGACGGGAGGATCGTCGCTGAAGGCGGCAGGGAACTGATCGGTAAAATCGAAAGCGATGGATTCGAACAATTCTAGCCACGCCGGAGCGGCTGCCGAGCCGCTTAGGCCGTACTCAGCCGCAGCGAAGCGAGAATGGACGCGGCCGGACTCGGGAGTCCGGCCGGCGGTGATCGTCGTTGATTCTTCTATCAAAAGGGAGTGCGTAGTCGGGGAAGGCGAGACGCTTGACGTCACCTTTATAGTGCTGCCAGGAACCTCGGCGGAAGTAAATATAAATGTGGATATTACAGGGCCTGGCGCGACCGTGGACCTTAAAGGGATATACTTGAGTCACGGATCGGACAAGGTGGTTTTCAATGTCTCCATGAACCACCACTCAGGAGGAAGCGTGTCCAGGCAACTGTTCAACGGACTCGCGGCTGGGGCGGCCAAATGCTCCTTCTTCGGAAAGATTGTCGTCGCCCAGGATGCCCAGAAGACGGAGGCCTACCAGGAAAACCACAACATAGTCCTGTCAGACAACGCCCTTGTCAACACCAAACCCCAGCTGGAGATCTACGCCGACGATGTGAAGTGCTCCCACGGGGCCACAGTCGGGAAACTCAACGAGGATGAGCAGTTCTACATGCGGTCAAGAGGCATTCCGGAGGACGAGGCCAAGGTGCTTCAGATGATCTCGTTCGTGGCTCCGGTTCTCTCCGGTGTCCAGGATGAGGAACTGGCCAGCAGGATTGAGGCGGCGATCAGGTCCCTCGCGAAAACTGAGACGGAAATAGTTAGATAATAATAACTTAAGCAATATCCCATACAGCAATCAGGATGATTCTCCAGACCAATGTCAAGCTGAATTTCGGGCTTAATGTGATAAGGAAACGGCCCGATGGGTACCATGACATCGAGACCCTTTTCGTCCCGTGCCATGAGTTCGGAGACACGCTGGAGGTCATCACCGGCGACGACTACAGCCGTACCTCGGCGGGACTGGTCGCCCGGTATAGATCCTTCGCTGACGCTCAGGATGACAGGGGGAACGCGATCAGACAGGGGATCAGCGAGGACGGAAGGTTGATGATCACTATAGCCCGGGAGGAAGGCGTGGATTGGGAGCCTCTGGAAGACTTGTGTGCCAAGGCGTATTTCCTTCTGGCAGAGGATTTTAAACTACCCACGGTCAAGATGTTCCTTGAGAAGAAAGCTCCCGTCGGGGCCGGGCTTGGAGGCGGGTCGGCCGACGCCGCGTTCACACTCAAGGCCCTAAACGAGCTCTGCGGCCTCGGACTCAGTGACGAGAGGCTCTCTGAATATGCCTCCAGGCTCGGGAGCGACTGCGCTTTCTTCATCTGGAACCGGCCGATGATCGGCACGGGGCGTGGAGAGATCCTGGAGCCGTTTGACCTCGATCTCGAAGGGTATGAGGTCAAGGTTCTCGTCCCGGAAGGGATCGCTGTCTCCACCGCCGAGGCCTACCGGGGCATCGTGCCGCGAATGTCTATCGACGGGGGGACTACTGCCCCGACGACCGTCTCGCTTCGCTCGACCCCACCGCTCGCTTCGCACAGCGAAGCTCCGGTCCCCCCTCTTAGCGTGCCGAGGGTGGCAGCGGTCGCTGGGGCAGTAGTCCCCCCGTCTGAACGTGGCGCAGAAACGCTGATAAGCATCCTCCAGCGTCCTGTAGAGGACTGGAAGGGATTGCTGGCCAATGACTTCGAGACGACGGTTTTCAAGGCGCACCCAGAACTGGAAGCCATCAAGAACTCACTATACGAAAGCGGAGCCGTCTACGCCTCAATGTCCGGCTCCGGCTCCGCCCTGTTCGCTATCTACAAGAGATAAAAGACCTAGAAGCCCCTTCCGTGCTTCATCCAAAGGTCTTCCTCAAGTTTCTTCCAAAGATCCGCGGCGGCTTTGTAGATCTTAGCCGTATAGGCGTTCAACGACTCTTCCGAAGGATTCTTCTCAACCTCCGGAAGTCCTTCGAAACCAAGATTTTCTATCGTCTGCACATCCTTATAGACCCTTTCCTTGTTGGTCTGCCACGCCAACGTGGCGAGACGGTTGGGGCGGCGGAAGGTCCACAATGCCCCGTCGGGAACATAACGCCTCATACCGCAAGTGTCGAAAGCGGCCGGAAGCTCGGTCGTCCCGCTGAATATCGGGAACCGCGGACTCTCGCCGGGGTTGTCAAGGGCATACCAGCAGATGCCTCCCACCTCATCGGGCAGCCAGTCCCTGGTCTGGATCACTGTCGAATGGGAACACCACGCGACAGCGATCGTACGGGAGAACTCTACCGCACCGGGAGCGACACCATTGATCATGTTGCGGGTGTCGGTGGTAAGCCCGGGATTGGCCACAGGGCTCACGATCTTCTTCGCCGGCTGGTCTCCCTTGGCGGGAACCTCGACCAGAAGATTCTTGGTCATGTCGAACTGGAGTCCCTCATAGGTCCCCCGGAGAATCTCCATGACTCTTCTGACATCCACCTTCTCGTCAGGCTTGACGGAAAAAGGCAGCTCAGGAGAATCATAAGAAAGCCCCAATGAGGGAGCCAAAGTGCTGAGTATCACATATTCACGCTCCTTGAAATTCTTACCGTCGCCGTAGGAGCTGTGGTAAGCCTTCCAGAACACGAAATCCCCTTGTCCGTCCCAGAGCCCATATTCCTTAGCAACGGACTCAACATTGTCGGAGGCCATGAAATAGTCCTTGTTCTTACGGTCGATCCGGCCAATCCTGGGGATATTGGCGGACACGGCGACCTCGTCATCAGGAACCCTCTGGGCGACCCAGACGGCACCGGTCTTGCCTTTGCCGCAGCCGAGAATCTCGAAGAACCAAGCTTCTTTCTTGTCGATCACCGTGATGCACTCTCCCCCGTCGGCATAGCCATATTTCTCAGCGAGCTCACCCATCATCCTGACAGCGTCACGGGCGTTGTCGCAACGCTGGAGAGCGATCCTTTGAAGTTCCTCGATCAGGAACATGGAGCTTCCGTTTCGGAGGGTGTCCGGTCCGGAGAACGTGGTCTCGCCCATCGCCACTTGCTTCTCGTTCATGCAAGGATAGGCGGTGTTGAGATAAGCGAAGGTGTGGCGTGCCTGGGGAATCTGACCGGCGTAGCGGACTCCGGTGGTGTCGCCCTTGAAGGCGGTCCTGCGGGTATTCTTGTAGATGTCCATCATGGCTTTACGGCCATAGTCGGCGGCAGGCTCGACATTGATCCAGGTGCGGGAAACCCCGTCACAGGTGTGTGAGGTGATGACCGAACCGTCAGCGGAGGCCAGGCGACCAACCACCAGGCTCGTACACTCATCCCTTGAATACTCATCGTCCTGCCCCCAGGCGGAGAACACGAGACACAGCGCTGTCAACAGCGTGAATATCTTTTTCATACAGAATTATTTAGCCTTTTCCTTAACCAGCTTCCCAATCTTCTCGATGTCGTAGAAAGCCTTATAGTCCTTGACGGTCATCTTGGTGTTGTTGGGTCCCTCTATCTCTACCCTTGGCTCAGTGGCTATCGGGATGGTCGGGGCGACTCCGCCGTCGATGTTGGTTCCGTCAAGGGTGTTGAGCCTGGAGCGGAACGAGGAGATCTGGAAGCAAAAGCCGTCGGCGGTGCACATGGCCTGGATTGCGCAGCTTCCGCCTCCGGAGATCTCGCCGACCACAGGTATTCCCGCGTCCTTGAGCATTGAGGGGAAGAGGTTTCCGCAAGAGAAGGACACGTCGGAGCTCAGGACGGCGAAGTTGAGGTTGTACTTGACATCCTTGTCTTTCTCGTCGAACACACCGTCGAAGTTGCGGTCGACCTCATATTCCACAATCGACCTCTGGCCGGTCAAAGGATTGTCGTAGCTCAAGTAGCTCTTGTTCATGATCAGGGAGGTCATCGCCATGACGATGTCGGCAGATCCGCCGCCGTTGGAGGTGATGTCGACTATGAAGTTCTCGACCTCAGGATCGGCCTCGGCCTTATTGAGAGCATCAAGGAATATCACCATAGAATCGCCTTTGTTGTCGTCGATATTAGGCTTCGGACCCTTGCCGTCGTAATAGGCGTTCCAAGCGTTTTCTGCCCTGGTGTTGAACGAGTTGAACACGCAGACCGCGGTGTTGCCCCTCTTGATGTAGGTATCCTGCGTCCCGTAACATTCGGGGCGCTGCTGGCGGACCGCCATGACATCCTGGTAGCGCCCGCCCATGGTCCCGCGGCCGGCCGCCACGGCATCCATGACATCTTTGTTCGTTTCCTGGAGACGGCGGATCTCAGAGATGAGACTCTCGTACTTCGAGCGGTCGCGGCCCATCGCTGATGATATGTCCATTGATGTGTGGCCGTCATAATAAAGGGCGTTCAGCCCGGTCATTCCGACGAGATACTCCGCCATGTCGGTGGATTTGAGGAGCTTCTTGATGGTCTTTCCGGCGGCCAGGTCCTCTTCGAGGGTCCTGTCCATCCCTTTGGCCTTAAGAGTCTCGTTCAAAGCGACACGTCCGGGATAGCCGTAGAAGTGATCCATGGCGAAGCAAAGCTCCTTGTAGGCGAACTCGGCCATGGAGGCTGAGCGGGTCTTCTTCGAGAGCAACACAGTGTTGTATTCAGGGTCGATCCTGGCGAGGCTAATCTCATTGACAGAGGTGTTGGCGACCACCTTCTCGCCGTTGAATCCGGCGTGGTGATAGAAGAGGTCGGAATACATATCCGCCAAAGTGGCGAAGGGGAAATAGACCGCTCCCTTGCCGTCGGAGCGGATGTCTATGCCATACTTCGCGAAATCCAGGGTGACAGTGGCTGTGGACGGGGTGTATTTGATGCTCTTGTACCGGACGAACGGCAGACCGTCATAATACACATTGGCCATTCCGGGTTGAAGCAGACCCATCATATTGGTGAACGAGTCGAAATCAGAGGAGACGAAAACGTCCTTGTTGACATTCACGACGGCCTTCGCCCCGGCGTTGTCGAGGGTGTATTCCCCGACTCCGGTATGGGTAACGACCATTGTTGATCCAGGCAGCACAATCGACTGGAAATCAGCGGCTGAGATGTAAGCGACATCGGGAAGGTCGTTATAGAAACGAAGTGTCACCTCTCCGTCGGGAGCCACCTTGGTCACCACCGGGACTGTCCTTTCTGAATAGGCGCCACCATCGGGCTGGTCGTCAGAGACCGGGCGTACTGAGGTGACGGCCTTGGGGCCGCAAGAGGCGAGAATCGCCATGGCGGCCATAATGGGGAAAATAGAAGTTCTGTTTATCATGATCATTAATTTGAAAGTTCGGATCAACTTCCAAAGATAATGATGTTTTTCAGAACTCCAGCGGGCGACCCCTGTAGAAATCAAGAAGTTTAGCCGAATAAAGGTACTCGTAGCGCGAACGCGCCAGGTCGGACTCGGAACGCAGGTAGGCGTCCCTCGACTCATTGAACTCCGTGATGTTGGCCTTTCCGTTCTCGTACTTGGCCCGCACGAGATCGAAAGACTCCTTGGCGCTCTCCCTTGCCTGGCCGCTCGAGCGGTATTTCTCGGAGGCGGCAACGGCGTTGTAGTATGCCTGTTGGATCTCCTTGTAGAGCGATTTCTTGGTGTTCTCAAGCTGGAGCATCTGGTTGGTCCTCGCCAGCTCCGCCGCACGGACCTGGTTCCTGGTCTGGAATCCGGAGAAAATCGGCACGCTGAGAGAAAGCCCCAGGTACTGGCTGAAATTGTGCTTGATCTGCTCCATAAACGCGGCTGACGGGGCGGCGCTCATTGTGTAATAATTGGTTCCGAGACCTCCGTTGGCGCTGATTGACGGGAGGAAGGCTCCCTTGGCGCTCTTGATGGAGAACTCGGTGGCATCCAGACGGAACATCTCGGCCTTGACGGACGGCTTGTTTTCTAAAGCCTCCGCGTAGATGTCCTCAGGATTGCCGAGGAGAATACCATCGGTCGGTACGACCGGACGAACTATGCTGAACCCCTCTGGGTCAGGAAGTTCCAAAAGCTGAGACAAGTCCAGCAGAGAAAGGTTCAGATTGTTGCGGGCCTGGGTGGCGGACAGGCGGCTCTGTCCCAGGGCGGCTTTCTGCTGGGCCACCTGGGCGGGAGAAGCCTTCCCGTTCTCAAACATCGAGGAGAGCCGCTCCACCTGCAAAGAATCAATCACCACCTGGTTAAGAGCCACATCCAGCAGCTCCATATTGTAAAGGATCTGGACGTAGGCCTGCGCCACAGCCACGCTCATGTCCTGCCGCGCCTTCTCAAGGTCGGCGGTGGAAGCCTTGAGATCCAACTCGCTCTCTTTGATGCCGTTGCTGATCCTCATCCCCTGGAAGATCGGGACAGCCGTCCCAAGGGACAAACCGGTGCTGGTCGTGTTGGTGTTGGAATATGTGTTGTCGGCGGTAAGCCCGCGGCCGAAAGAAAAGTTCTCGCTGGCGCTGGCGCTTACCTGCGGCAGACGGCTTCCTTTCGCCGTCTCAACCCTCAATTCCTGCTGTCTGACCTGAAGCTCTGTCTGCTTGAGGGTGATGTTGTTCTCCTGGGCGTGGCGGACACACTCCGCCAAGGTCCAGGGGCCGGAATGATCCTGACCGGAAGCCGCCACAACGGAAAAAATGGCTAATAAAGAATATATCTTTCGCATTTGCTTTTTGGGTATTAGATGCTTCGCTTCGCTCAGCATGACATCTACTTCTTCTCAATTATCTGGTTGCCACGGACCTTGTCCCCCTCCTTGAGGCCGGACTTGACCTCTATGTTGATTCCGTCCGAGAGGCCGGTCACGACCGGGATCTTCTCGTATTTCTTCTCACCCTTGACAAGGTAGACGAAGGTGGAGTCGCCGGTGAAGGTCAAGGCACTCTCCGGGATGGACAGGACCCCGTAGACCCCCTCAAGCTGGATCTCGGCGTTGGCGCTGTACCCCGAACGCACGGTCACGCTGTCGGGAACCGTCACCGCGGCCTTGATCTCGAACTCGTTGGTGCCGTTCTTCTCCTGCGCCTTTGGGGAAATGTATTCCATCACGGCGTCGAACTTTATGTCCCGCAACGCTCCGACCGTGATGCTCATCGGGACGCCCTCGCAGACCCTTCCGACCTCGGTCTCGTCGATGAAGCCGTCAAAGATCAGGTCTCCCATGTTGGCGACCGTGGCGATCGTCGTGCCGTCGTTGAAGGTATTGCTCTGGATCACGGAGTTGCCGACCTTTACGGGAACATCCAGGATAAGGCCGGAAATAGTTGACCTGATGAGAGTTGAGCTGGATTTGGCGTTGCTTTTCGACACCCCGTCCCTCACAACCTCAAGACTCTCGACCGCGGCGTTTTTCTCCTCCTTGGCCTGGGAGAGAGCCTGGCGCACCTGGTCGTATTCCTCGGCGCTGACGAGGTTCTTGTCGAAGAGGGCTTTCTCGCGGTCGAAGTTGGTCTGGGCCTGCCCAAGGTTGATCTCGGCGAGACGCACCCTGGACTGGGCGGCGCTCAGGGAGCTCATCTCGGGAATAACCTTGACCTTGGCGATGACCTCGCCCTCGCTCACTTTCTCACCGGCCTGCTTGTAAAGCTCGGAGATGATGCCGCTGATCTGAGGCTTGATGTTGACCTCGTCTCTGGGGATGATCTTTCCTGTCACGACAGAGGTCTTGCGGATGTCTTTTACCGTCGCCTCAAGGTGCTCATACTTGACCTCCTTGGGGCGGGAGTTCTTCCAGAGAGCCGCGAATGTGCCCACGAACACGATGGCGACGAGCGCCAGGATGATGTACTTAAGGTTCTTTTTCATATTTATGCTTCTTTTTGTTTCTTTCTTTTATTCAGATCCTTCGCTTCGCTCAGGATGACATCATTCGTCCCGCATGGCGTCGACTGGTTTGATGTTCATGGCGCGGAGGGCGGGAGCGAGGCCTGCAAGCACCCCGAGGAACACCAGCATCAGCAGGACCAGGATCCCGGTCCAGAAACCGATCTGGAAAGATATTCCCGAACTGAAGTCCGGCATGGATGAGACCACGCTGCCGGCCGCCCAGAGGATCAGGACAGAGAACAGGATGCCGAGCATCCCGGCCAGTATAGTGAGGCCTATGCTCTCTGTAATGATCTGTGAGAGAATCATTCTCGGGGTTGCTCCAATCGCCCGGCGGATGCCGATCTCAGTGGTGCGCTCCTTGACCGTCACCATCATGATGTTGGACACTCCGATCGCTCCCGCCAGCAGGGTTCCGAGCCCGACAAGGATGACAAGGATGTTGACTCCCTTGAAAAGATTGTCCACGATCGTGAATACCTTCTTGGTGTCAAGGATCATGATGGCGCTCTTGTCGTCCGGGGCGATCGTGTGGCGACGGGACAGCAACCCCCGGATCTTTTCCTGCAACACCTCCGAGTCCGCGCCTGGCTTGGCTGTCAGGCAGATGATGTCGAACTTGCCACCCTTGTTGTAGAGCTTGTTCATCAGCTGGTAAGGGATGACCACGCTCTGGTCCGAGCTTCCGCTGATGTTGATCCCTCCAGAGCGGCTGTCCACCCCGATCACTTGGAAATAACTGTCTTTCACTTTGATATACTTCCCTGTGGGATCTTCCCCGTCGGGGAAAAGGTTCGACCAGACCCTCTTCCCTATCACACAGACCTTCCTCTCCTGCTCGCAGTCGACCTCGTTGATAAAGCGGCCGAACATAAGCTGTGGCGCCTCGACTCCCTCATATTCATGGGTCAGCCCCTTGATGATCCCGGAGTAGGAATTCTCGCCGTAGACGATCGCCCCGCCCCATTCGGCGTCCATCATCGTGACGATGTCCGATTCGGGGACAAGGGTCTTTATCGCTTCGATGTCCGTCTTGTCAAGGCTCCAGTACCGGTCCCTCTTGAATCCTCCGTAAGGTTTTGTGGTCCTGCTGCTTCCGACTATCACGGCGTTGGAGGTGAAGCCGGCGAAGTTCCGGCTCAGGATGGCCTTGAGACCGTTACCGCCGCCAAGCATGATGAGCAGCATGAAGATGCCCCAGAAGATTCCGAAGCCGGTCAGCAGGGTCCTGCTCCGGTTGCGGGCGAGGGTGTCAACAATCTCCTTGTATCTGTCGATGTCGAATCTCATGGCTTTCTCCTCCTATTTTTCCGCCCTCAAAGCTTCTATCGGGCGGATCTTGGCACCCTTCCAGGCCGGGATGATTCCGGCTATCGTACCGGCCACGATCAGCAGCAGGGTGGCCTCAAGGGCGACATCGAACCCGACACCGATATTCTTGAATATATAAAGCTGGATGATCCCGATGTCCATCGGATGCGACCCGAGGGTCTTGTCAAGGACGAAATCAGCCAGCATCCCGATCACCATCCCGATGTAGCCGAAGAAGGCGGTGATCACGACGCTCTCGACGACGATCAGCTTCATGATGGACAACGGCTTGGCCCCGAGAGCCTTACGGATACCGAACTCGTGGATTCTCTCCTTGACGGTTATGAGCATGATGTTCGAGACTCCCACGATTCCGCTGAGGAGCGTAAGGAACCCGAGGATCCACAGGGCCAGGCGCATTATCCTGATAGCTTTCCCCATCTCCTGGTTGGAGAGATAATAGTTCCGCATGTAGGCAGTCCTCGTGTCGTCAGGATCGACCCCATGGAAGGTGTTGAGCGATCTCTTGTAGGCTTTCTCGAAAGCCTCGTTGGCCTCCTTGGTGTCGATGTCGTGGAACTCGAGGGTGATCCTGCTGAGCCAGGCTCCCTCCGCGCGCATGATCCTGGCTGTGGAATATGGGATATAGGAAGAATGTCCCCAGGACTGCTCCTCAGCCTCATTGATGCCGATGACCTTGAAAGGGATATTCCCGACGTTGATGTATCTCCCGAGCAGCTTGGAGTAGTCCTTGTCGTCTCCGAGAAGCTGGGTGGCGGCATCCTGGTCAATTACTATATGCTTGCTCTGGTCGAGAAGGTCGTTCTTGTTAATGAACCTCCCGGAGACCATCCTTATCCTCCAAACGTCTTTCAGGAGGGGGTCGACTCCGTAGACCTCAGAAGAAAGGGCCTCGCTCCCGAAACTCAGGGTGTCGGAGAACTCAAGGTTGCCGAACGCCCGGTCGATATTGGCGCTGGTCTGCTCCGAGAAAGAGATGTCCCGGTCGTCGAAACGGATCCTGGTGTTTTCCTTAATGCCGTTGTAAGCCTTGCTGGTTAATCCGGGATAGACGGAGATGATGTTCTGGACCTCGTCCACCGCGTTGTTCATCAAGGCGTTCATGAGGCCGTTTCCGGTTCCGATCAGCACGATGATGATAACAATCCCCCAGCTGACGGCAAAGCCGGTCAGGGTCGTGCGCAGCTTGTTCTGCCGCAGGGTGCTCCATATTTCCGTAAAGAGGTCGTACATCTTTTCCGCCGCTATTTGAGAACCCCCTCGCTTCCGAACCGCATCGCGTCGTGGGAGCGGTTCTCATCGATCTGTCCGATCACCCCGTCTTTGATGTGGATGATCTTGTTGGTGTAGTTCGCCACGCCGCTCTCATGGGTCACGACGATGATGGTAAGCTTCTCTCTCTCATTAAGTTCCTTGAGAAGATCCATGATCTCGACAGAGGTCTTGGAGTCAAGGGCTCCTGTGGGCTCGTCGGCGAGAATGATGTCGGGCTTCGTGACAAGCGCCGTGGAGATGGCCACCCTCTGTTTCTGCCCTCCAGACATCTCGTTGGGATAGTGTCCAGCCCAGTCCTTAAGTCCAAGACGCTCAATGTATTCCATCGCCATCTCGTGGCGTTTGTGACGGCTCACGCCTTGGTAGAAGAGAGGAAGCTCGACATTCTCGACGGCTGTCTTGAAACTGATCAGGTTGTAGGACTGGAATATGAAGCCGATCATCTTGTTGCGGTACTCGGCGGCTTTGGACTCGCTCAGGTCCCAGATCAGCTTGCCTCCGATCCGGTACTCCCCGGAGTCGTAGTTGTCCAGTATTCCCAAAATATTGAGCAGAGTGGACTTGCCCGATCCGGAGGAACCCATGATCGACACGAACTCGCCACGCTCGATCCCAAGGTTTATACCCTTCAAAACGTGCAGCGGCTGCGCCCCGAAATATGTCTTGTTGACATCTTTTAGCTCTATCAGCATACCATATATCCTGTTTATCTTTGTGTATTAGTTTGCTAATACACTGCAAAGGTACAAATGTTTTTTATATTCGCAAGTGTTACCGCGAAAAAATCGTACCATTCTATATAAATTCAAAATGCCAAACCTTCTTCGCGGAGGTTTGGCGTTTCTATATAGATAATCAGTTAAGTATGACGATCAAGACTATGAGGCCGTCTCTTCCTCATCGCCTTCTTTTCCGGAGAACTGACCAATGAAGAGAACCAATCCGGAACCAGCCTCAGAGATCGTGTACAAGAAAGGACTGTCGGCGACGAACTCCACGACTTCTTCTCCAGAAGGTCCGGCAGCAGTCGGCGTGATCGCCTGGGTAGTCGCCGCGGCGGACGCGCCATCCTCGTCCATCTTGAATACGGCGTTTTGACCGATAGCGATGAAGGGATTGATGTCATCTTTGAATTTGAAATCAAAGAATACTTTTTGGGAATATGTTGTCGAGAAGATCGGGATAGCCATAGCTACATTTTTATACACAAAACCCTCGCGCATCGTGTCCCAAGCTTCTGAGTCCATCTTTTCCAAAACTCCTCCGACATTGAACCTGGTTTTGGGGAGAAGGATAGTCAGATTATATGTGCCGTCTCCAAAGGGTAGGCTGATGGCGGAGAGATTATCGTCCTGGTAATAACCCACCTTACTTTTTTTATGCATAAAGGGTAACGATGAGGCCTCTCCCTCCCCGACATGAAAATCAGACGGTCTTGTCAATTCCTTATCAAATTTATCCTGCCACTTCCCGTTGAAACATAGCGCGCTGAATAAGGAGGCTTGTGTCTCAAGGATAGCGAAAGGTGCCTCGCTAATCATTCCATCCGTCTTGTCCTTGCACCAGACATCCTCAGGACGGCTCCCCCTTGGCTGCTCTGAAAGCGGCTTAGCCTCTATCTCTTGGTAGTCCAAAAAATAGTCTGACTTAAGAACATCAAGAAATGACCGCGGATATTTTGGAGCGAGAACATCGGCCATAAGCGCGTTGGCCAACTTGAACTCTTTCGAGCATTTCTCACCGGAAAGTGCCTCGATCAGATGCTTGAAATATGTGTTAACCCCATTTATGCTTTCTCCTTCGAAACCAAGAAGTTCGCATAAAGCTTTCTCGTCCTCCACGATATTGCCGACCATAGCCCATGTCAACTGGAACCCCAACGGGCTCAACAGCATGTCCGTGTCGCCTTTGTGGTACTCCCTGAAGAAGTCAAAAGTGAAGTCGTTGGAGGGAGAGATCATCTCTAACTCAGCCTCCGACAGTGCCAGCCTTGTCGGTGGAAGCGGAACCGTTGTCTCAGGCTCCTCTTCGGGCGAAGGAATCTCATGTTGGAGCCAAGGTTCCTCGCCGGGGGCAAAACCATTATCGTTGTCCTTGTCACAAGCGGCAAGCAACAAGGCAGACATTATAAATGAAGGGAGAAGGTTTTTGAAAAAATGAAATCTTGTCATAGTATAATAATTCCTTTTTAAACTCTAACTATTTACATAAATCCCAATTTTTCAAAATCTTGCATGAATATTAAAACTTTTTAATTCAATTGCCCTGCTGACAAGTCATAGAAAAACTGATTGTCAAAACTATACATCAAATTCTCCAATATATCGCTTCCCTGATGGAAGGGTGAATAATAGAACGTAGTGACCGGATCCCATAGTTATCGGGATCGTGGCGGAAAGATACCGGGTGTCGGCCGTGTCTATGTAGTTCTTGTCAAGGGCGGCGGCGTTGAGCAGGGAATACAAGGCCTTGACCGACCTGCCTCTAATGGCGGTCGTGTCAATCTGGCGAATGAGTACCAGGGCGCTGTCGGGGCGGGATTCGAGGACGGACTCAATGTCTGACAGGCATTGTGACAGCTTCGAGTGGCCGCAGGAAGCGCAGACCAGGATTCCTGCCAAAAGCGCTATCGCACCGATAATCGTTTTAGAGCGTCCCAATTTACCGTAGGTAACCTTTGATGTTGGCCTTTACGGTCTCCCAGCTGTAGTAGGGGCCTTCCACCGGCTCAAGGCCGCGGAGAAGGGTCTCTTTCTCATTGTGGAGGAATTTGACCAGGACATCACCCTTCTTGTTTTTGTAGAAAATCATCTGGATGTTGACCGCGAAGGGGACATTCCAAGGGCCGAACCATTGGCGGCGGGCCTGCTCGGCTGTAAGATGGTCTCCGACTCCCTCGAAACCAAGGTAAGAGCAAAGGGCAAGGGCGTCATAGTCGTGGCCGTAGCGAAGATCAGCGGCTACAGTCCCGCTGGAAAGAGCCTCATCCGCCCTGGTAACGATGTCATTCACAAGTGGTTCAGCTATAGGCATCCTCAACGCTCCAGCCTCGACTGAATTGCATTGGCCAAGGTAAAGATGGAGATTCGTCAACTCAAACCATTTGTAGACCGCGTCGAATGGAAGGAAACGAAGGATCGGCCTCAACTCGAAAGCGTCCGTAACGACACCAGCCTCAAAGATATATTTCTCAAATTTAACGACATCCTGGATTTTTTTCTTTGCGGCTACCGGGTTGGTGAACAGGCGGCGCATAATTTGCACCGTGTCAGGAACATACTCAGCATCAATAGCTTCAGTAGTCTTGTTGACTATCGCCCAAATCTCATCTGTGGGGCCGGTTGCCATGTATTTCTGATAAGTCTCACCGCAGTCCCAACGGATGTCAAAATCCGGGTTGATGGCTTTAAGGCGACTCGTGGCCGCGGTCATGCTGACAATACATCTGGGAACCGTGCTCGAAATGGCCCTGATGGTTGTCTTTTTACGTTTGAACACTTTTTTATAGCGGTGGTACATCCGGTCAGCGATACGGGCGTGCTCGTCCGCTCCCATTTTAGTCAGGCGGCCGTTCATTCCGTTATGGATCTGGTTGACCACGGTAACCTCCTCCAAAAGGGAGTCTCCCGCCGCGGTCAGCAGACCGTCGGCTTTAGCCGAGGAGAGAATCTCAATTAGAGACTTGTACTGGGCCCCTCCCCAGTTGGAGCGTGATCCGTGGCGGCCATAGTGGCTTATATAATATGGCTTATATCCTCTCGGGGCCGGGGTGTCGTGGATCGGACCAAACTCGTAGCAGTTGGTGTTGCATCCGGCGCGAGTGATGTCCTCATGAAGCAGCCGGACAAATTCAGGATTCTGGTACTGGGATTCATGGTTTGTCTCTTGGGCAGAGGCTCCGGCACAGAGTGTGACCGCGGAAATGAATAACGACGCTTTTAAAATGATGTGGAATCTCATCTGGTTTGGGTTATTTGTTTATACAAAAATAGTAAATAATTGATAATTTAGCGGAGCAATTCGAGAGGAATGGATCATTTCAATGGCTGTACATTCAGGCCGGAGTTGCCGGAAGGCGCCGACATTCGGGAACAAAAGATATTGCTCCACTGCTGTTGCGCGCCTTGCTCGACGGCCATCCTGGAGTGGATGGTCGCTGAGGATCTGCGTCCTGGGGTGTTCTTCAGCAACTCGAACATAGTCCCTTATGACGAGTATATGAAACGGCGGGACGAGCTCGGGCGATACGCCGCTTCTTTTGGATTGGAAGTCGTTGATGATGAATACGATCACGGGGCATGGCTGGAGCATGTCATCTCAAGTGCCGGAACCGCTTTGGCGGGCCCGGAGAGAGGCCCCAGATGCCTGGCTTGCTTCGAGTTCCGGCTCCTGAGAGCCGCCAAGTACGCCGCCTCACACGGTTACGATGTCCTCACCACCACCCTCGCCTCCTCCCGCTGGAAAGACCTCTCCCAGGTCGATGCCGCAGGCCAACTCGCCGTTGCGTCCGTGGATACTCTGGTCCCTGAAAAGACTTGGAAAGCCGGCATCAGACGGCCGGCCGGGGCGGGACTTTGCGAAAGCAAAGTCGTGGAGCCGGAAAGGCCGCAAGGGGTTTGGGGGCGGCCAAACCCCCAATTAAAATGGTGGGGGCAAAACTGGCGGAAGGGCGGAATGCAAGAGCGCAGGAACTTCCTTGTGAAGTCCCGCGCCCTGTACAACCAGACCTGGTGCGGCTGCGAATTCAGCCAGCGGAAAGAGGTCTATTGCTCACCGTCTATTTAAACCATTCGGTGATGTGGTCTTTAGCCCAAAGATAATAGACAAGAAGACCTATCCAACTGGTGAGCAGCACAATGGCTGAGCAGATGATCTTCCCGACAATGGATATGGGCTTTTTGCAAATGTCGATCACAGCCAAAATGGCGAGTACAAGACCGATGAAGTATAGGTTTGTTTTCAACATAATTAGAGTGTTTGTTTGTCGCAATATAGTGAAAAACCGGCGAAAAAAGAATAATCAATCTATTTCTTCTTCCGGAATATCCCAATCGTCGGTACGGAAAGGGACGACGGGCTGGCCGAGGGTGGTCTTGAGGTTGGTCGCCGAATAATTGCAAAACACATAACGGATAGCCACCGGCTGTTTTACCTCATCTGACCAGACCTCGACCTGGTTGTCGGACCACAAAAGCCTCGCCTTGGCCGGATGGAATTTCCTGTCTGCCCCGGCGATCTCGAAACCCTCAACAGAACGCACAACCTGTCCCTGGTCGTCAAGCCAATTGAAGCTCCTGGGGTCGGACTGGTCGTTCGGCTCACAGAGGTTATTGAATGATATAACCGCCTTTCCGTCTTTAACTTCCATCGACTTGTATGTCGGAGCTTCAGCCGGGACTCCCTCGAGTCCATAGTCCCTGGACAAAGCCAGCCACGCCAGACGCTCGCCGACGGAGAGCTTGTCCGGCTCGTGGATGAGGGAATATGTCCCCACATCCGTTGTACTGGCCATCGCGCAGTTGGGAACCATGGCGGTCGCCTTGATCTGGTTCTCGACAAGGAGGGCGGAGCGGCGCTTCCCGGCTCCACTGTAGCGGTAAGGGGCTATCTGGGTGATGTAGAATGGCATCTGAGGATCTCCCCAGGCTTCCCGCCACTGGCGTATCATCTCCGCCTGCATCTGGGCATATTCTTTATAATTGCCCCTGTTGGACTCCCCCTGGTACCAGATGAAACCCTTGGCAGTGTAGTTCTCAATCGGGACGACCATTCCGTTGTAAAGCACGGAGCAAGGGAAATAGTACTCGTCCCAGTTCTTGGAGATATATTCCTCATCCACACCGAGTTTCCGGTTAGACTCCGGAGACATCCACGCCTCTATGTTGGTGCCTCCCCAGTTGGTCGTGATGAGGCCTATAGGGACTCCGAGGTATTGGTTCAGGCAGCGGCCGAAATAGTAACCGACAGCGCTGAAAGCTCCGACGGTCTTGGGGGTGGACTGGAGCCATTCGCCTTGACAGTCGTCCTTCGGAGTGTCAGTAGAGTCCCTGGCGACAGTGAAAAGGCGGATGTCCGGATAATTCCGGGCTTCCCTCATCGTCTCCGCGGCGTGTAGACAAGGCTGCCCCAGGAAGCCTTGGACAGGCATTTCCATGTTGGACTGGCCGGAGCAGATCCACACCTCCCCGAGAAGGATATTCCCAAGACGGGTCTTCTTCCCGTCAGAGAAGGTTATGGTGTAGGGTCCTCCGGCACCGGTCGTGACGACTTTGGCCATCCACATCCCATCGGCTCCGGTGCGGACACGGTAGCGCTTACGATTCCATGATGTCTTGATCCTGACCACCTTACGAGGTTTTGCCCAGCCCCATAGGTTGACCTCCGAGTCCCGCTGGAGAACCATGTTGTCCCCAATAACGGACGGAAGACGAACCTCGGCTGAGGCAACGAGGGCCGCGCAGAGGAGGGCGGCCAAGGGCGCGAGTACCTTTCTCATTATTCCTCAACTTTGATGTTGTCGCAATTCTTGAATATGAACCTGTCCTCCGGTTTGCCGAAGGCGGGGTAATCGGCATCACTGAACTCTATCTTATTGCCCCGGAAAGTGAATCCGTCCACGCAATAGAGGTTGAGTATCCTGTTGTCAAACCCCCGGAAAACGTTGTTCTCAACCAGAATATTCTTATGGTAGCGGGAGTGTTCCCTGTCCGGGATTCCGCTTCCGACAGCGATAACGGCGCTTCCCCACGTGGACGAGCCGTACATGCAGTTGTCGAACACGTTGTCCCGGATTGTCACATCACGAACTCCGGACTGCTCGTACCAGTAGCGGCCGTCACCCTCGAAAAGGATAGCCGTACCTGGGGAGTGGAAAGTGTTCTTCTCGATGACAACCTTGCCCCTGGATCCTATCAGGAGTCCGCGCGCGCGGTTGTTGCCGATGTAACATCCGCTGATCAGGACATCCGGATACCCGTCGTCCTCAGCGACAACATCACCTTCCTTCACCTCGCCAGGAAGTGACTCGGAGAAAACCACTTCCGCATATTCGCTGTTAAGGTATTCGACCTCTTTCACCTCCTTCCTGGAATATGACTCCATAGTCTGGCTGTCGACAAGCTCAAGGGTCATTCCCGGCTTGATGAACCGGACACCGTACTGGCCGCTGTTCTTCCAGCGCAGAAGCAGCTTGTCCTTGGACAAAACCTTTTCCACAGCCATGTACCAGCCATGGACATTGGTAGCGTCGTCCTTCTGGCCTTTGAACACACAGTCGATCATACGGATATACCCCTTGCAGTTGACAAAGTGGGTGGCGTCGGCCGAGATGCTGATGACACGGTCCGAACCAGGAGTCGGCTCCACATCCATCCGGAGCAGCTCTATGTCCTTGGAACTCTGGGCAATAACCCCCATTCCGCAGCAGTTGTAAAGCCTCACGTCGGTCAAGCTGAATCCGTCACAATCCAAAAGGGTGAATGCCGGGTTGTTTCTGGTGGAGGCGCCGAGAGCCATGACATTGCCGACCGTGGCGTCGCCATAGTCATCGCGGTAAAACCTGTACCTGCCCGGCCCCACTTCCTTGGCCTGGGAGGACTCTGTCCAGATCCAGTAATCATGGACGTGGTAGGCTACTTCCTTGCGGACAGAATCGAACT
Source organism: Bacteroidales bacterium (assembly GCA_017478125.1). Classification (GTDB taxonomy): domain Bacteria; phylum Bacteroidota; class Bacteroidia; order Bacteroidales; family UBA932; genus Cryptobacteroides. Next base: position 32,132 of record JAFVED010000131.1, read on the forward strand.
CCAGAAGGCTTGAGTAGGGATAGGTCTCCCTGTCAGAGTCCCTGAACACGAGATTGCCCTCCCTGAAGGTTGTCTCGTAGTGGTCAGGGAACTGTAATTCAAAGAAGCCCTTTCCGGTGGCTGTCACCACTCCCTCCGAGACGAATGCCCTCGTGAAGTCAATCGTTATATCCTTTATGGATATATTCTCGCAACTCTCAAGGTTGAATGGGGAGATATGCCCTGAGAACAATAGAGTAGTCCCATTACCTTCGATTGAGAAATCCTTCATTCCCTTCATCTGGAAGGCAATGCGCTTCATCGAGGGGTCATTGTTGCTTATGTACTGGTACTCCTCGAAAGCCCGTGCGGGCTTGACGCGGACCGTGTCACCGGGAAGGACCAGTTTTGAGGCCTTGAGGCGCGCGCAATCTTCCAGGGCGGCCCTGATCGCGGGCATAGCGTCCTCGGAGCAAGACTCGTCCATATAATCCTTCAGGTACACGGCCGCGGGAGATGAGGAGCAACCCGGAAGAAGAACAACGGCCAAAGCGGCCGACAGGATAGTTTCAAGTATTCTCATATGGGATTTTGTTTCTGCGTGAATATACAAAAAGAGGCTGATATTCTCAGCCTCTTCTTGAAAGAAAGAACACTATTAATTA
>JAFVED010000132.1 GCA_017478125.1 Bacteroidales bacterium
GGATCCGCAGGCCTCGCTCGCCTCATGGGCGTTCCGCTTCGTGGGGTCTTACCCGAGGGTCATGAGCGTACTGAGCGGCATGGTCTACATGGAGCACCTGCAGGACAACCTGCGTACCTACATGGATTTCAAGCCGTTGACAGAGGATGAGAGATACTTCCTGGACACCGAGATCTCCGACCTGATGGCCAATTACCCGACCGTCGAGTGCAACGACTGCAAATACTGCATGCCTTGTCCTTTCGGGATCGACATTCCGGGAATATTCATGCACTACAACACTTGCGTCAACGAGGGCAACTTCGCGCAAAGCAAGGAGCAGGAGAATTACCAGAAGCTGCGCAAGGCCTACCTTGTCAGCTACGACAGGGCTATCCCGACCCTGCGCCAGGCCGACCACTGCGTCGGGTGCAAGCAGTGCATCCCGAAGTGCCCGCAGAGCATCCCGATCCCGAGGGAGCTGCGCAGGATCGACGCCTACATCGAGAAGCTCAAGCAGAACACCCTGACGTCAGAATAGCCCGGAACCTTCGGGGCCGATCTCCTTATAAGGGATTGGCTTCAGGCCGAACGAGGACAGGACTTCCGGAGAAAGATAATAATCCAAAGGCTTTGACAATTCCGCGTCTTCCCCTGTGAAGACCGCGGAATTGTTTATCATGAGGTTCTGTCCATTCTCGTCATGGAACATCCTCCAGCAGCCTACCATCAGGTTGTTACGGATGATGTTACGGTCCACGTCAGAGTGGATGTCGCCGCGAAGCTCGGGATAGCGTTCCCTGTACAGCGGAGAGTCGATGTCGACCTCCTCGCGGATCCTTCTCTCCACCTCTTCCCTCTTGAGAGCCTCGTCCCACTTGTCCTGACCCCACGGAGAGAAACTGACCCCGATGTTACAGTTGTAGAACAGATTGTCTTCCACCACATTGTCCTTGCCGCCATGGATCTGCACACCGCCGAAATGGCCGCCACCGACATTCCTGAATATATTGCCGTAAACTTTCTGGCCGGAGATCATGTCGTCGAACCTTATGCCCGCCGAACCGTGCAGCGAACCGCCGCGGATATTCTCCCAAAGATTGTAACGAAAGACGTTCCCCCTGTAGCGATAATTGTAGAAGATGTCGACCGCCCCCTGGTCGTCGCTTTCCCGGACGAGATCATGGAAGTGGCAGTACTCGACCACGACATCATTTCCCTCGACACGCATGGCCGAGGAAGATGAGCCGGAAAATTCGCAATGGGAGACGGTGAGCCCGCACCCGCTGAACAGCAGCGCCGGTTCGTATGTGTGGCGGAAGAGGGACACGTCCTGGACTATGGTGTTGCTGACCACACACCCGGACGGACTCAGCGTACGCCTGTCACCTCCCGAGATTCTTATCCCCGAGTGGCCGAGCGTCCCGAAACGGGAACCTTCTATCCGGACATTCTCCGACGAGCTGACGTGAAGAGCGTCTCCACCGAACCGGAAAGCTCCGATCCTCTCGAGCAAGACATTCCTTGAGCCGTCGACCGATACCGCGTTGGCACGTCCGCCGATGAAAGTAAGTCCACTGACAGTGACATCCTCGCAGTCGGACACCTTCAGCATGAAGTCCGCGTTGAATACAGACAGGCAGACCTCGTCTCCAGAAACATAGCCCTCTGGCGGGAACCAGAGGAGCTTTCCCTTCTCCCGGTCGACATAATACTCCCCCGGAGAGTCAAGCTCGCGGAGAAGATTGACTCCGCGGAACCTGAAACCCGATTTGTAGCCGTAGTAATGCCAAGGTTCCTCCAGACGTACGACCTTAGCGGCAGTGTCGATGGAGGCCACTTTCTCGTACTCGTCCCTCCAGTCCCAACGGAAATAGCCGTAGATCCAGGCGTCCTTTTCGCCGGCCCAGGCCGACACCCTGTCATCTGAATATCCGAACACCCCTTCCTCGCGGGTGATCTCGTCCACCACGGTCTCCCCCAAGGCCTCGGAGGAGATGATGAAACCATCCTCGGGATAACTGGCTATGGACTGACGCTCCCCCTTCCAATACAGATCCACAAGGTTGCCCTTGTCGCAGGCGGCCCCTGGATCCTGTATGCCGGCAGCCTTCAGATCAGCCGAGAGCAATTTCCCCTGACGACGGAACTTGACGATCCGGCGGTCTCCCCTGACCACCGGAGACGCTCCCGGAGCCGCCTCAACCGAAATCACGCGCCCCCTCTGCCCCCTAAGCGACAAGGGAACGGAAGGATAATAATCTCCGTCCATGACCACGAGACGCGCGTCACCCTCTTTCTCCTGAATCATCCTGAAGGCATATTCAAGAGTCCTCCAAGGCTTTGACTCTGTTCCTTCAGCCTTGTCGCTGCCATTGGGAGAGACATAGTAAGAACTCCTGTCCGCCATGGCCGGCATAGAAGACAACGCGGCCAAACACAGGGACATCAGGAACTGAAGAAATCTCATGGATGAAATCATTTTTTTTGAAATGTACCACAAGATAGGATTTTTTTCTTATATTTGCAGTCCCAGCGACCGCTGGAACCTTGGAGAGAGGCTCGAGTGGCTGAAGAGGCACGCCTGGAAAGCGTGTGTACCCCAAAAGGGTATCGCGAGTTCGAATCTCGCTCTCTCCGCGAAAAAGCCCCGCAGATAGTTCCGCGAGGCTTTTTCCGTTATTGGAGCGCGTTCACCTATTCGAACACCTCTATCGGGACTCCCCTCCAGCTGTTCGGAGTCTTAATGTGGAAGACCTTGGCGACCGTGGCCGCCACATCGTACTGGATCACAGGCTCGGTGATCTCATGGTTCTTCTTGATCCCCTTGCCCCAGACCACAAGAGGGGTCTCGATCTCATTGGTAGAGTCTCCTCCATGGCCTGTTCCCTCGTGACCATGGTCCGAGGTGATGATGAATATCGAATCGTCATAGATCCCGGCCTCCCTCGCGCTCTCGACAATCCTGCGGACGCGATCGTCAACCTTCGGAAGCTCAGCCATATACTCGGCTGAACCCTGACCGTAAGAATGTCCCATGTGGTCAAGCGCGTCAATGTGGATAAAGCAGATGGCCGGCTTCTTTTCCTTGATGTACCTGGCGCTCTCCTCGACAATGGCGTCGGGATGGCCGGTAGGATCATCGATGGCTTTCTCGTAGCTGACGCACTGAAGATCGACATAGTTCCTGAAATCGTCCCACTCGCAGACGACACCTGTCTCGGCCTCGGGTCTCTCAAGACGCATCAGATGGAAGAACGTTGGCTGGGCGTTATGCTCAGTCAGGACAAGCGGCTTGAATGTCGGGTGATCCTCATTGCCGGTGATTCCGGAGACCTCGACAGGGGTACCGTTCATCTGGGCGGCCCAGTTGGGACCGCTGATCGAAGGACGGACCGTGCGCTTGTCAAGCGTCCCGGATCCCTCCTTCATCATCTCACGGATAAAAGGAACCTCAGCCTTATCCATGCACCATGTTCCCCAGCCATCCAGTCCTATGACAATCACATGGCCGGCGATGTCCTTCTCTTTCTTCTCCTGGCACGCTCCCAACACGAGCAGAGCTGCCACCAAATAAACCAATCTCTTCATTGCTTTCAAATAATAATATATTGATATTCAATTATTTCTTTACGACTATTGTCCGATAGGCGTCATCCTTGTAAAGATTGACCATAGCCCTGAATGAGGCATATTCCCTCACCGGGATGATTGTCTTCACTATTTTCGCCTCACGGGTATAGACAGCCTTGTTCCCGTCGACAGCCAGCTTGACCTTGACCGTTCCGGCAGGGCCGGACAGGGACTTCTCAAAAGGCACGGAGACTATCGTCCCGCCCTCGGGAGCAGTGATCCTGTAAGTCACGCTCTCGTCCAGCTTCGAAGGAATCTCGAAAGGATATGACCTCTCCGAGTTCAGGGACCTGATACCGAAAGCGTCGAGGCCTTCCTTCGCCACTGGGATCTTAAACACAAGATAATCACCGGCTTCCGTGGCTTTCTCAGGATCCAGGACCAATGTCTCGTCAATCCTCACCTCCGAGAACCCCTCAGGCACACTGACCGGACCGGAAGGAGAGAGCGCCTGGACACGGCCTTTCAGATCACCGGCAGGACGGGAGAAACCACCCGCGGCGGAATACAACTTGTCGGCGGCCTTGATCCACATCGCTCCACTGAGGGTCTGCAGGCAAGGCGGACAAGTCGGGATGAACAAGGCTATCGGCTCAGCCTTGACTCCGGCTGCCGAGGCAAGGCTCAACATCAGGGCGGCCTTCTCCTCGAAGGTCCCATAGGCGGTCTTGACCACCTCGGAGGGCTTCCTGACGGTACCGGCCTGGATCAGAGGAAGAGCACAGATGCCGAGGTTGCTTGTCACCCACTCGGAGATGGCGTCCATCTTTTCGACGTCACCGGTCTTTCCCTCACAAATCTTGGACGCCAGGGAAGACATATCCTCCTCAGGAAGGTTGAACAAAGCGGCGACCCCCTCGCCAGGATTCATGGAAGCGTAGATGTATGGAGCGTCATCGGCAGGCTCGTAAATCTCGGCGATTCTGGCGGGAATCCCGGAGGCTTTTAAAGTGAACACGCTACCGGCCGCCGACTTGGTCGTCTTCGCGCCAAGGTTTTGGGTCACAACAAGTTCCTTTCCCGCCGGGACCTCAACTGTCAAAGTGTAGTCCTTGATGGGCGAGACTTCGCTGAATCTTCTGAATATATCCCCTGCCCCGGGAAAACCCGGCTTCGTGGTGATCGTGTAATCCAAAGAGATAACCGCCCCAGGCTCCAGGCCGGTGTGGGTCACGACCATCTCTTTGAGATGGTTGTAGGCAGGTGCGTCCGCCGCGGCTGAAGGAAGCACCTCGTTGAGGGCATTCGGCGGAAGAGGGATGACAGTCCCGTCTGTCTGGGTGGTGTGGCAAGCGTCGATGGATAAAGTCTGGAACTGGGGATTATAGACGATGAATGTCTCCCCATAGAGATTGTGGATGGAATAGAAGGTGTTGACCTTCAACTCCTTGTGCTGCTTATAGACAACAGAGCCATCAGCTCCGAAAGTATATTTCTCCTTGAGGGAGAGGAACTCTCCCTCCGTCTTCTGGGCGAAAAGCCCGGTCGCTATCATTAACCCTGAGAGCAGGGTGAAAACAGTCTTTCTCATGGCTTTTCCCTATTTGATGACAATGGTATTCTCCTCAATGGTTTTCCAGGCCTCAACCGCTTTCTTGAATCCCGGATAGTCCTCAGACTCATAGACCCTCTTCTTGAGCGAGATCGAGGTCGAGATGTTGACAGTGTTTCCCTTGCCGGAGATCTTTCCGGAGAAATCCGCGGCCTCGCTGGACGCGTCGGCCCCAGAGGAGGAAGACACCAGGCTCATACCCTTCGGAAGTGTCACATTCTCACTGGCTTCCACCAGCCTGGAGCAAGAATCCTTAAAACCGAACTCACGCTCGGAGAGGTCTGTATTGACCCTGAGGAAAGTCTTGACCCTGTTGTAGAGGCGTCCGGAGACAGGCTTGTAAAGCAGGGCCCCGTCAGAGGTCTTAACCGCGTAAGCCGGGACAGAGAACCTGGCGGTGATCTTGACCGGGGCGCCGAGGTAATGATCCGGAGTCTTTCCGTAGTTGACACTCAGCATCTTGGCCTCTGGATCGATCGACAGGATCTCGTTCTCCATGGCTTTCTGCCAATTGGCGACGTAGCTCTTTGTGAAAGGACTTCTGACCGCGGCGTCGGACTGCCCCTCAGCCGTGACAGTATATTCGCCGGTGAGGTTGCCGTCCTTGTCGAGGACAGTCTTCACGGAGAGCCGCAGATAGTGGTTCTCGGGAGCTGAAACTGGCGTGAGGAGCAGCGGGGAACCCTCCGGGAGACCCGGCAGGTAGTTCTGCTGCTGCTCCGCGCTGGACCAGTTCTCGCGCGTGAAAGGCACCCAGGTCGGATCCAAGGGCTCATAGACCCCGCTGGAGCGCTTCACCACGACCACACAGTGATTGAAATGGTCGGCGGGAATACTCTCAATTCTCGACCCGGCCATGGTCATAGCCGGATGGGCGTCAAAACCGGCGACCCTGAGCATCGTGACCAGCAACGAGGCCTTGTCCTTGCAGACTCCGCAACGGTCGGTGAAATTCATCTTGGCGTTGTGGAGGGTATATCCCTCTCCCTCGCCCATGGATATTCCCGAATAGCGCATATAATCGGACACCCAATGGGTCAGGAGCCATATCTTGCGATCCTCGTCCGTCACTCCCTTCAGGATCTCCCTGACCTTCCTCTCGACCTCCGGAGTGGGCTCGAAACTGCCATAGTCCTCATTGACCCCGCTGAACCACTCGGACTTGTCCTCCCACCTGTCGGTCGAGGAAAGCATCAGCTTCGGAGCCACATCATAGAGATCCACCATATTGGGTTCCCTCTTGAAAGGAACAGCAGCTGAGACTGTGAAACTCAAAAACTTCCGATCCCCGTCCACTCGTGTGGAAGAATGGCACTCGCCCTGGTAGAACTCATACTGCACATCCTTATCCCTGGGGACATCCAACGTGTAGACCTTGGAGACAGTGGGATAGGTCACCCAGAACGGGACTATGTCATAGAAATTACCCCTCATCGGAGGAATGAAACGATCCTCCTCCTCAGGCAAGGCCGCGAGAAGGGCATAGGTGAAACCCTTCTTGTTTATCCTGTAGTCGAGTATGTCCCCCGGGTCAAGCTCCCCGACCTCAGCCATTATCTGCCTCGCGCCCCAGTAGATGGCCCTGGCCGGAGCGGCGTAATCACACACCTTGGAGAGATCGAGAGTCCTGACCGAGCCGTCAGCCTTGTAGACCTTGACATCCTCGAACACGGCGAGGGCGGTCAACGGGTCATAGTCATACTTCAAGACCCTGTGCCTCAACGCTCCCGCCTTGCTCTGGATCTTGATCACCTGGTGGATGTCAAACGTCCCTGAGCCGGAGTCCTTGAAGCGCACGCCTATGCTGTCCAGCAGCACCACAGCATCGCTCCCGGCCAGCTCGGGGCGTCCCTCAAGCCTCTTCTCAAAAGATCGCCAGGACTGGGCCGGTCCCGGGATGGAAATGGCGGCGAGGAGCGCCGCCAGAAAAACTTTTCTCATATATCGGATCAACTATACTTCAACACTGTAACCGGGACGATACTGATAGTGCAGAAGTTTTGTCGCCTCAGGGTCGTTCATGAACTTCTGGACAATAGGATTCCACACCACAGGCCTGCCGAGCTCCATGGCGATGTTGCCAAGGTTGCAGACGGTGCAGGAGGAATGGCCGACCTCGACAGGGACGTTAGGATCTATCCTGGAGAGGATCGCGTCGATGAACTTGCGGTGGTGACCGACCTTGGTCTCATAAGGGGTGGAATCATCGCCCGCGGCGGCCTTCATCTCCAGCTTCTTGTCGGAAGCCTCATACTTGCCGCGGGACACCTTGATCCAGCCATACTCCCCGTAGATCTGCACGCCGGGGGTAGTCCCGTCGAAAGGCTCCTCGGAGACGACGATCCCGTTGTCATATTTGTAGGTAAGATGGTCGTAGTAACTGAAGCCGGCGGGGATGATCTGGACAGGGCCGTTCAGGTCCTTTCCGATCGCCCACTGGGCAATGTCGAACATGTGGGCTCCCCAGTCAGTCATCAGGCCGCCGCCCATGGGCTTGTACCAACGCCAGGCTCCCCAGAGCTGCTCGTTCTTCTCGGGAGTTATGATAGGATCCAGGTTAGGATGGTAATACACCGATGTGGGAAGGGGTCCGAGCCACTTGTCCCAGTTCAGTCCGGCGGGTACCTCCATCTTGGGAAGGTTGCAGGGAACCGGAGCGGCGGAATCGGGATTGACATCGTTGCGGCCGACATAGACCTTGACCTTCTGGATCTGGCCGAGATCCCCCTCGCGGGCGTGTGTGGCGGCGGTGATGAACTCGTCGCTGGAACGCTGCTGGCTGCCGACCTGGAGGATCCTGTTGTACTTGCGTACCGCCTTGACGAGCTGCTGTCCCTCATAGATGGTGAGGGTCATAGGCTTCTCGAGGTACACATCCTTGAGAGCCTTGCAGGCGGCGATCGCGATGACGGCGTGCTGGTGATCAGGAACCGCGATCACGACAGCGTCGATGTCGGGACGGGCCAGGACATCCTGATAATCCTCATAGACATCGACCTTGACCTTCTTCTCACCTTTATCCTTATAATAATCAGTGACTCTCTTGACGAAACGATCCCTCTTGATGTCGTACACGTCGCATCCTGCCACCACACGCACATCATCCATAGACATGAAACCGCTGAGCAGGTACATCCCCTGCTGTCCAAGTCCAATGAAACCGAGGTTGACTTTTCCATTAGCCGACTTTTTCGCCGCGGTTTTGGAGGCGGCCGAGGCATTCACAATCCCGGCGGGCACCATGATGCCCGCGGCTCCGATAGCGGAGGCTTTCAAGAAATCTCTACGTACCATGTTTCAGTGTTTAATCATTGATAATGTAAATATAGAAAATATTTGTCAAATAATCACCACTATGGATGGTCTTTGGCACGGAAATGGTATAACTTTAAAACGACATAATTTTTTACCCATAAACCAAAAACTGACTCAATAGTTATTTCATAAGTATTGGACAAAAAAACGGGAACCTGTCGTGAGACACGTTCCCGTTATATTTTTTGGAGGGCAAGCCGCCCCTGGCCCTTCGCGGCTCCGCGACTTGGCTTCTCGAAGTCCCGCCCGGCCGGGGCGGCTGATGCCGCCTTTATCATCCTGAACGCGGTGAAGGATCTACTCCGGATAGAGCAGATACGGCCGCCTCCGGACCTTGAACGCCTCGACATCGTCCTTCCACCTTGCCTTTATCTCGTCGGCCGACGCCCCGGAAAGTATCATCTCCCGGACATAGGCCGTCCCGCAAAGCAGGTCGAAGAAATTGTTGTCGCCGAAGAACGCCTCCCCTATATTCAGGGCCTTGAAAGCGCCGACCACATATTCAAGATTCACCCCCTCGGCCCATATCTCCTCCAAAGGCTTGCCCCGAAGGTCCGCGCCGCGGCAGACCTGATCCTGAAACGGAGGATTTTTGGCTCCGGGCATACTTCTCGGAGTGAATGAATATGAGAAC
>JAFVED010000133.1 GCA_017478125.1 Bacteroidales bacterium
CAGGTAAGGCCTCCACTGCTTGGGAGTGGCAGGGTCGATATAGTATATGATGGGCTTCACCGGCTCAACCAGCTCTCCCCTCTTCTGCTTCTCGACATCCTCCGGACGGGCCTCAAGACGCCAGCGGGTGATGAAGCGGAGATTCTCTACCCCTTGCTGCTCATCCGTGAACTTGCTGTAGCCGTCGGCGAAATAACCGACACGGGCGTCAAAGAGACGCGGCTGCATCGGAGTCTCAGGCAGAAGCACCATAGAGGTGTTCAGGACAAAAGTCACCGTTCCTGCCTCGCGCCCGGCGGGAAGGGACTGGGTGCGCATCGGGCTGGAGTTGCCTCCGCCGAAGGAGGGCGTGGGCTGGTTATAAGTAAATGTCTTAGTGACAGTGATTTCCGTATTAATAGGATAAGTCCGGACACTCTCTATGAAACTGGCGTCGCCCTTCACACCGCCAAGGTTCATCTGTCTCTTTGAGCCAGAACTAAGAGAGAAAGCCTGGAGGTCCCCCTCAAACAGATTTGTAACCTTGACCCTTGTGCTTCCGGGAGTGGAGGACTTCTCCGGTTTGATCGAGGCTATTATAGGATTCTCCGAGCTGACCTTGACGGCCTTCTGGATGTCCTGGCCATCATCAGCCTGTATCGTGAGCGCGTCAACCCTCAGGATAAGATTCCCGTTTGAGGCTTTCTCCCAATAGATCATCGCCTCATTGACCTCCTCACCTCCATACTGTGACGATCCGGGAGTATTGCTGACATATCTGGTGACAGCGAGAATCCTCCGGCCCAGAATGTTATCCGGCACCTCAAAGTACCAATCTTTCTCGTGATTGGCCACACCGAACAGTCCAGCGGTGAATTTCAGCTCTGGAGCCGGTTTCTCGGGCTCATCTTTTTTTTCTGAATCCGGTTTTCCCGGTCCAGGACGTCCGCCCCTGGGCTGTGCCAGGGTCAGGGAAGCCGTAGCCATCATAATGGCGGCGACAATGATAAAACTTCTTTTCATACCTGTCTTTTGTCAAGTTTGCGTGAATATAGTGATTTTATCGCGAATTATTGGCAAAGACTACTGTTTTCCCTTTTTGTCAGTAGGATATTTTTCTGCCATGGCCTCCAGGTCGGAGGCCGGATCCATGTTACTCTCCATCGCCGAGAGAACCTTCACGAAGACCGAGAGCTCCTCAGGGCTGATGTCCCCGATGATCCTGTGGACTGACTCATAAGCCAGCGCCAAGACCTCCTCCCTGATCTTATTGGATAATGGGGTGACTCTGATCAGGTTCTGCCGTCTGTCTTTGGGATTCGAGATCCTCTGGACCAGTTCCCGGTTTTCCAAGCCGTCTATCAGCTTAACTATCGAGTTCTTGTCCCTCATCGTGATGTCGGCGATCTGCTGTTGCGTCAGCATGCCCTCGTCCCAAAGGGTGTCCATCACCAGAAACTGTTCGGGGGTCAACTGGAATCCTCCCCGACGGAAAGTGTCGGTGATCCTTTGCTTCATGCTATTATGGACGATGTTCAAAAACAGGAACACCTGCTTCTCTAGCACCATATTTTATTGTAAAGCCTTTTACTATTTAGCGAATATAGCTGATTATTCCCTACTACGCAAGTCAGACGCGGAATTTCTTGTCTTCCTCGAGCATTCCAAGGTAAGAGTTGTAGCGTTCCCGCGAGATTCTGCCTTCATCAACGGCCAGTTTCACCGCGCAGCCAGGCTCATGAGTATGGGAACATGGCGTGAAACGGCAGTTTTTCATCTCCCGGAGCATCTCCGGAAAGTATAGTCCGATCTCCTCTTTCCCAAGATCGACCAGACCGAACCCGCGCAGCCCGGGAGAGTCGATGATGAAACCTCCGGAAGACAAAGGATACATCTCGTAGAGAGAAGTGGTGTGCTTTCCTTGGAGGTGAGCTATGGAAATATCACCGATCTTAGGATCAAGTGAAGAGTCCAATGCCTTGATTATAGATGACTTCCCCACCCCGGACTCACCGGTGAAGAGACAGATTCTGCCATCCTCGGCAGATCCGACAGCTTCCCCGAGAGTGTCAATACCCTCTCCAGTACAGGCGGAAGTCTCGATGACCGGATAGCCGGCGCTCTTATATATCCTATGGAAATCAGATAGTTCCTCAGGGAATTCCTTCTTGAATATGTCTACTTTATTGAGAACTATCGTGGCAGGTATGCCGTAAACCTCACAGGTGAGAAGAATCCGGTCGAGAAAAGGAAGCTTTATCTCAGGGAAAAAGAGGGTGACAACGATGAAGGCCCTGTCCAGGTTGGCGGCGATGACATGGGACTGACGAGACAGATTGGTCGACTTCCGGATCACATAATTCTTTCTGTCAGAGACTTCCACTATCGAGGCCGGATGAGAGAGAGAGGGTTCCTCCGAATAATCGTACGACACGACATCGCCCACAGCCACAGGATTTGTGGCGTCACTTCCGGCAAGGCGTATCTTCCCTTTCAGCACAGCGGGGAAAGGCGCCCATTCAGGGAGCCTTGACAGCAGGAAATGGCTTCCCGCGTTCTTAACGACTGTCGCTTCGCCTTTCATCCCGACGCGAATTTACAAAAAAGCGCTCTTTCACGAAAAGACCGCGCCGTTATCTCAAAGATAAAAATCACATTCGCGATATGCGACACTCCTGCCTGATCCCGCTGCTGACCCTCGTCCTGGTCTCCCCCTCCTGCCAGCGGGGGACTACACTCGAATTAAAGTTAAGAAGGGAATCTGCCAGGCAGCGGCATCTAAGCGCCAAGCTACTCCTTCCCGCCCTTCAGC
>JAFVED010000134.1 GCA_017478125.1 Bacteroidales bacterium
CGCTTTGTCATCGGCGACGTGATGGAGCGCTGTCCCGAAGAGCTGGAATTTCTGAACAGCTTTGTGGACAAGGGGCTCATCAAGCGGCTGACCCACGTGCGGGACAGCGATTTTGCCAAGGTGAGCTACACCGAAGCCATCGAAATCCTGAAAAACAGCGGCGAAGCCTTTGAATACGGCGCGTACTGGACAAGGAATTTGACAAACTCCTCCGCGAGAGCCATATTGTCATTGATGTCGTAAAAGGCCATCTCCGGCTCAATCATCCAGAACTCGGCAAGGTGTCGGGGGGTATTGGAGTTCTCAGCCCTGAAGGTGGGGCCGAATGTGTAGATCTCTCCCACGGCGGTGGCTCCGAGCTCTCCCTCAAGCTGGCCGCTCACAGTGAGGCTGGTTTTCTTTCCGAAGAAGTCCTTTGAGAAATCCACTTTGCCGTTGTCCTTCTTAGGTACGTTCTCAAGGTTAAGCGTCGTGACCTGGAACATGTCGCCGGCTCCCTCCGCGTCAGACTCGGTGATGAGGGGAGTGTTGAGGTACACGAACCCCTTGTCGTTGAAGAACTTATGGATGGCGAAAGCCATAGCGTGGCGAATCCTCAGGATGGCCCCGAAGGTGTTTGTCCTCGGGCGCATGTGAGCCACGGTGCGCAGGTACTCAAGTGAGGTGTCCTTCTTCTGAAGCGGGTATCTCATAGGGTCGCACTCTCCGAGAACCTCGATCTCCTTGGCCTGGATCTCCACGACCTGGCCGCTTCCGACAGACTCTACGAGTGTTCCTCTCACGGCGAGGCTGGCTCCGGTCGTGACCTTGGCGATGAGACTGTCGTCGAAATTGGCCATATCAGCCACGACTTGGATATTATGGACAGTCGACCCGTCGTTGAGGGCGATGAATTTTATCTGTTTGTTCCCCCTTTTTGTCCTGACCCAGCCCTTGGCCAGCACCTCCTGTCCCGGAGCCGCCTTAAGCAGCTCCTTCACCTTGGTTCTTGTCAATTCGCTCATTTCCTTCAAAACTTTACGTAATCCCACAAATATACGAAGAAATTCCCTTTAGTCATACTAAATAAAGCCGCCATCGCTTTCAATAAACGATGGCGGGACTTTTATGAGTATTATCCGTTAATGGAACAAATTGAGGAATCCTTCGTCAGTGCCGGAAGTGTCAAGCTTGGTATATCCGATAAGCAGGTGCTCCCCATCCGGAGTGATAATTTTTATATTGAGATTCCCAGTCATAGGAACACCGAAACGGAAACTATCTATCGCTCCTTCTTGGGTCATTTCCCCGGAGATTGAGAATTTGCAATTCTCCCGCTTATTCGACATATTAATCATGTCAGCAGACAGATCTCCATAGGTCAGAGATCCTTTGACGGTTTTCTTGCTGAACTTGATTTTCCCCTCATCCAACACCTTGAAAGGGACATCGTTGACGCACATATAAACATATAAGGCCTTTCGTATCCACGTTATTCCTTTTTCGAAGCTCCAGTCATCGGGTTCTTTCTCAGGATCCACTATTTTGAAAGACTTGAACAAAAGAGATGCTGTTCCTTTACCGTAATCCGGTAATATCGCGACATCTCCCGATTCGGGAAGTATAACAGTCTCAATCCCTCGGTGACTTAACTCAACCGTGACGACATTCCGTTGGGCCGATGTCCATATGTCCGAAGCGAACTCTTTATCTTCCTTGTCACCGGACCAGTCGAAAATGTCCTCCACCAGGTTGCAGGAGGTGGCGCAGACCGCGATGGCGGCGAATAAGGCAAATAACTTTTTCATCTTATTACATAAAATTAGGCGTTGTATCTACTATATAAACACAAAACTTTCAAAATCTTGCGTCAAAAGAATAGAAAATAGATGAAATATATAAAAAGGCTGACACAAACAATGTCAGCCTTTTTTAAAATTGAATGTCCCGGCGGGTTACTGTCCTTTCTTGCGGGCAGCGTACATGATCTTGAGGGCGGAGCAGCGCCTTAGCTCTTGCTTCACGTCCGTCACAATACCCATCCTGACATCTTCGTCAGCTTTAATGTCGACCTGCATCAACTGTCTGTCCGTCTCGCTCATGGCGTCGCGCTCGGCGGCGATGAAATCTCGGATATCATTGGTGGTCTTGAAAGAGTCATTGAGCTGGATCCTGGCCTCGGTTCCGTACTGGCCCTGATACTGGGCGTTAGGGGAGCCGATGTAGATGTAGGATGCCAGGTCTTTCCTCTCAAGCTTGGCGACCTCGGTAGCCTCAGGAAGATGAACCTTGACCTTGACTTCACTCGAACGCATCTGCGTCGTCACCATGAAGAAGAAAAGGAACATGAACACGATGTCAGAGCTTGTCCCAAGCTCGGGCATTTCTTTCTTTCCGCTTCTTTTGAAAATAGGCATTTGCTTGTCCTCCTGAATTATTATTTTTTACCGACGTCCTTAGGCTCTGCCTCAGAGATGTTCTGTGGAATGGCATCCCTGGCGATCTTCTGCTGGTCCTCCGTGACAAGGTTGTACACCCTGCCGAAGTGCTGGCGGCAGAAGTCGTCGCGGATCTCGTTAATGGCCTTCACGAGCTCGTTCTGGACGGCTATGTAGGCCTGGTAACTGGTTCCACGGTCATTCTGAAGGGAGATGACTCCTTTGGTGACCGGATACTCACCGAATCCCTCGATGTTCTTGACCTCCCTCTCGGGCAGGTTGGGATCGTCGTTGGGGTTCGTCATGAATTCCTTGATCTTATCCTTGAGCTGGCTAACATCCATGAGCTGGTCACCTGCGAACAGCCTGTCGGAAGAGTTGATCTTCACGATGATGATATTACGCCTGTTGACCTTCGTGTCCTCAGTCTTCTGGTTCTTGTCAGGCATGGGAGGCAGACGGCGCACACGGCCGGACTGCTGGTCCATGGTGGAGACCATCAGGAAGTAGCACAACAGAAGGAAAGCGATGTCGGCTGTCGATTGGGTGTTCAGACCCGGAGTTTTCTTTTTAGCCATAGCCGGAAATTATTTGTTGGTGATAGCGTTCCTGACGACACCGAAGAGGATGGACAGGATAGCCGCTCCTCCGAGGATGTACACCAGAAGCATAATGGTGTCTGTAAGCTTCAGCCAAGTCGCGCTGGGCTGGGTCTTGACGTTGACGACAGGATCGCCGGAAGCGAGCGCGTAGGCGATCGCCACGAGCGCCGCGACTCCGACAATCACGCACAGGGCTCTGAGAAGCCCCTTGGGATTGTTCCTTGCGGTCTGGATGATGGCGAGCCCCAGCAGGATGACCACCGCCGCTATAAGCAGGAAGTAGCTGTACCTGAGGAGGAGGTTCACCGGACCCTCGTTTGACGCCTCACCTTTGGCGAGACACCAGACTCCGAGAGCGATACCGATGATACCCAGCACCCAGCCGATTATCTTGGATATATTCTTCATTTCTATTAGACTCTAAAGGTTGTTACAACTGAGTGCGATTATTTCTTCTGCTCGTGCTTCGCGAGAGCGTCGACGAGGTTGATCGAAGCCTCCTCCATGTCGATTGAGAGAGCGTCGATCCTGGAGAGGATATAGTTGTAGAAAACCTGGAGAATCATAGCGACGATAAGACCACCGACGGTGGTGATAAGGGCGACCTTCATACCTCCGGCGACGATGTTCGGGGAGATGTCTCCGGCGGCCTCGATGGCGTCGAAAGCCTTGACCATACCGATAACTGTTCCCAAGAATCCGAGTGAAGGGGCGATCGCGATGAAGAGGGAGATCCAGGAGAGGTTGTTCTCCATGAGGCTCATCTGGACACCTCCGGAAGAGGCGATCCTCTTCTCGACCACGTCGAGACCCTCGTCATAGTGGAGCAGACCATCGTAGAAGATGCTGGCGACGGGACCCTTGGTGTCACGGCAGACATCCTTGGCCTTCTCGACACCACCCTCGGCGAGGGCGTTCTCAACCTTGGCGATGAGTTTCTTGGTGTTGGTTTTCGCGAACGACAGGTAGAGGATCCTCTCGATAGCGAGGGCAAGACCGAGGATCAAGCAGAGGATGATCGCGGACATGAAGGCGGGACCTCCCTGGATGAAGTAGGACTTGATCTGCTGGTGGAAAGGAACATCCTCACCGGTGCCCTTGAGAAGGTCCTCAGCGGAGAGCTGGGTGGCCTGCTCAGTGGGGGCGGGCTGATCCTGAGCGGACGCGACGCTGGCGGAGAAGGTGAGAGCACCTGCTACAGCCAAGAACATGAAAAACTTTTTCATAACCGTTTTCGTGTGTTTTAATTAATAAAGTATTAAATAGTTATATATTTCTTTCAGATTTTTCGAACCCAAAACCTTACAAAAAACCGTTGCAATTTACTAAATAATTTTCAAAAGGCAAGAGTTACTTTGAAATTTCTCCTCTAAGATTCTCTCCCAGCCTTGTTTTTACCCAGTTGTTGTCCCCGCTTCTGCCCATCAGGTAAAAGAGTTTCGCCAGCGCTCCCTCCGTGGTGATGTCCAGGCCGGACACGACACCAGCGTTCTCAAGGGCTTTCCCTGTGGCGTACAAATCCATATTCACGGTGCCGGAAAGGCATTGGGTCACATTCACGAGAATCTTCCCCATCGCGGACGCCTCGGCCACGATGTCCAGGAACCAACCCTTCGAGGGGGCGTTCCCGGAGCCATAGGTCTCGAGTATCACGGCCCTGGTCTCCGGCCCGCATAAAATGTTCCTGACGACCTGCGGCGTGATTCCGGGGTGGATCTTGAGTATGGAGACCCTGGTGTCGAGAGAGACGCTCGACCGGAGGGGCTCATCCCAGGATCCCGGCCTGTGGATGAAACTGTCATTGTACCTGATGTTGATCCCGGCCTCGGCCAGCAGGGGATGGTTCGGCGACGCGAAGGCGTTGAAATTCTCCGAGTTCATCTTTGTCGAGCGGTTCCCCCTCATGAGCTTGGAGTCGAAAAGGACGCTGACCTCCGGGACTCTCGGATGTCCGTTCCGGTCTTTGGCCGCGGCGATCTCAACCGAGGAGATAAGGTTTTCCTTCCCGTCAGTGCGGGCTACCCCGATTGGCAGCTGGCTTCCTGTGAATATGACAGGCTTTGACAGATTCTCCAGCATGAAACTCAACGCCGAGGCGGAGTAGGCCATGGTGTCTGTCCCGTGAAGCACCACGAAGCCGTCGTATTCGTCATACCTGTCCTTGACCAGGGCGGCGATGGACTGCCAGAGCGACGGCTCCACGTCGGAGGAGTCTATAAGGGGGTTGAATGTGTGGGAGTCGAGCCGTACGGCGAATTTCCCCAGTTCGGGGACCTCGTCCAGTATCTGGCTGAAATCGAATGGTTTGAGTGTCCCGTCGATGGGATCTTGACGCATTCCGATCGTGCCTCCGGTGTAGATGAGGAGTATTGATGAGGATCCGTTCATATTCCGAAAAGATTTCTCGCGTTCCTGGTCGTCACTTCGGCCACTTCCCCGACCGGGACTCCTTTGAGCTCAGCGACTTTGGCCGCGACGAACGGGATGTACGAGCTCTCGTTCCTCTTTCCGCGGTAGGGGACGGGAGTGAGGTACGGGGCGTCTGTCTCAAGGACAATCCTGTCCAGGGGAACCCTTCTCACCACCTCGGCCAGGGATGAGTTCTTGAAAGTGACCACGCCTCCGACCCCGATGCGCCAGTCTCCCAGTCTCTGGAGTTCCAGGAAGCTCTCGTAACTGCCGCTGTAGGCGTGCATATTGCCCCTGAGGCCTTTGTGGTCCTTAAGGATGTCCAGAAAATCGCCCATCGCTTCCCTCAAATGAATATTCACCGGAAGACCGCGCCCGGCGGCGTAGTCCAACTGCCAGTGAAGCGCCTCTTTCTGCTCTTTGGCGAACTCCTTGCCGTAATGGTAGTCCAGGCCGATCTCCCCGATCGCCACGACTTTCCTGTCCGAATATCCGAGCATCAGGTCGATTTCTTTCCTCCAGTCCCGGTCCACGGATCCGGGGTAAAGCCCGAGCATCGGATACAGGACTCCCGGATGGCGGTCCACAAGGTCGAACATGGCCTTCCTGTCCTTGCTGTCCACGTCTGGCTGGAGCATTATTCCGACCCCAGCCTCCTTTGCCCTGGATATGTAGCCGTCCTCATCCCCGGCGAAAGCCTCGTCGGAGATGTGACAATGAGTGTCGATGAGAATCATATCCCAAAGATACTCATTTTTCTTTCATTTCACGCTTTCGCTACTCTCGGAGAGCAATGCTGGAGCAGGTCGACAGAGATGAGACCGTCGCACTCAAGGGTGTTGACTATCCGGCTGACCCTGCTGAAAGTCCATCCCAGGAGGGCGCATATCTCATCGACACTTATCCCGCGCCTGGCTTTCACGGCCATCGCCACCTTGAGGATGTCCCTTCTGGCGTTCTCGTCCAGAGAGGAGTAGCAAGTCTCGACCTCAGACCTGAAATCCGGCCTCAAAGACATGGCCGGCCTGCCCAGGCCCAGTTTGTCAGCCAGATCCGCCAGATCTCCGACAGGCTCGGCTATGTTCTCCCTTATCAGCAGGTTGCAGCCTTGGGACAGGGGATCGTCTATCCTTCCCGGGAGGGCGTACACATCCCTGTCGTATGAGTTCGCCAGCCGGGCCGTCATCATCCCTCCTCCCTTGATCTTGGACTCGACAAGGATAGTCGCGGAGCTCATTCCGGCTATGATCCTGTTGCGCCGGAGGAAATTGATCCTGACGGCTTCTGTGCCTGGTGGGTAATCTGTGAGCAGGGCGCTTCCGGGAGTCCGGGCCATCAGTTTCCCGACTGTCTCGTTCTGGGGAGGGTACAGCAAGTCAATCCCCGTGGCCATCACTCCCGTTGTCGGCAGGCCGAAGTCCAGGGCGGCTTTGTGGGCGGTGATGTCTACCCCGAGTGCCAATCCGCTGATTATCATCGGTTTGATTTTTGCCTTGGAGAGAGCCTCGATAATATTCCGGCACCAGTCCCGGCCATAGTATGAGAGATTTCTCGTTCCGACCACGGCGATCTGTGGCCTTTTGTCGAAAACCTCCTCAGGAGGGAGGGAGCCCTTGTAATACAGCCCAAGGGGCGGATCCTCGCATTCGAGGAGCGCCTTCGGGTATCCGGGTTCGCCGAGGCCGATGAACCGGCATCCGGCGGCGTAGAGTCTCTCCAGTTCTATGGAAGCCGACTCGAACGCGCTTCCGGTTATCAGGGAGGCGTATCTTGTCCTCGCGAATTGGCTTAGATAGTCAAATAACTCATTATGTGGAACATTGAACACGGCGGCGGCTCCGCCGAAGGCCTCCACAAGGCCTCTGCCGATTTTCGGCTCGAATCCGAAAATCCGGTTGAGCGCGCAAAGGCACGCCCTTCCCTCGTTGAAATTCTCCATAGTTTTATATTTAATTATAAGGTGCTAAAGCACCAGCATAGCGTCGCCGTAAGGGCCGAAACGGTAGTCTTGCTCAAGGGCCACTTTGTAGGCGTTCATCACGTTGTCAAAGCCTCCGAAAGCCGCGACCGCCATGAGCATCGTGGATTCCGGAAGATGGAATCCGGACACTACAGCGTCGGGGATTGAGAAGTCGTAAGGCGGGAATATGAACTTGTTGGTCCATCCGTCGTAAGGTTTGACCTCGTGGGTGGTTGTGACATAGGTCTCCAGGCCCCTCATCACTGTGGTGCCCACAGCGACGACCTTATGGCCCCCATTTTTCGCTTTGTTGATGATCCCGCAGGCTTCGTCGCCTACAATCAGGCGCTCTGAATCCATCCTGTGCTTGGAAAGATCCTCGACATCTACCCTGCGGAACTGCCCGATGCCCATGTGGACAGTGATGAAAGCCTTGTCGATGTCTTTCAGGATCATTCTGTTGAACAGCTCCCGGCTGAAGTGGATCCCGGCGGCCGGAACCGCCACGGCACCCTCATTAGCCGCGAAGATGGTCTGGTAATTCTCCTTGTCCTCGGCTGTCACCTTGCTCTTGACCCACTTGGGGACAGGCAATTCTCCGAGGCTGAACAATGATCGCTTGAAATCCTCATAGGGACCGTCGTAGAGGAAGCGCAACGTGCGTCCCCTTGAGGTGGTGTTGTCGATCACCTCGGCGACAAGACTCTGATCGTCACCGAAATACAGCTTGTTCCCAATCCTTATCTTCCTGGCCGGATCCACGATCACATCCCAGAGATGCTGCTCGCGGTTGAGCTCCCTGAGCAGGAACACCATTATGTCGGCGCCTGTCTTCTCTTTTTTCCCGTACAGCCTCGCCGGAAAAACCTTCGTGTCGTTGAGGACGAAAGTGTCTCCTTTCCCGAAATAATCTATGATGTCTTTGAAAATCCTGTGCTCTATCTCACCGGTGTCCTTGTGGACAACCATAAGCTTACACTCGTCGCGCCATCTTGTGGGCTCTTGCGCCACTCGTTCTTTTGGAAGGAGGAACTGGAATTGGGAAAGTTTCATAAATCAATTATTCCGATACTTTCTATATACGGACATTATCTGGAAAATGTTTCAGCTCCCGGAACACTTCCATTATCGACGGATAGGTGTCCTTAAGGTAGGGGGAAAGACTTGACCTGGCGACCCATGCGGCCTTCGTGATGTCCTCCTCGCGCTGGGGCGTGAGGTCGACCGGATCGGTGTAGAGCATGTCGTACCACCATGTGTGTTTCAAGTGCCAGATGTCGTTCCTGCGGTAGCAATGGTCGGTGACGCAGATGAGGCTTCCCAGCTCAAGGTTGTTCACACCGGTCTCTTCCATGACTTCTCTCAGTGCGGTGACCTTGATGTCCTCTCCCTCCTCTTGATGGCCTTTGGGGAGGTCCCAGAGACCGTTTCTCCTTATCAGGAGCACGTCGCCGCGGCGGTTGGACACCAATCCACCGGCCGCGTTAACTTCCTTGAAGCATGAGAGAAATGCCCTGTAGGCCGCCTCGGGCTCTGTTGTCGGGATATATATCCTTGAAAGCGAGCCGGACGACTCGAACATGTCCACGAGCCTCGGGATGTCCCCGGCTCCTGAGAAGTGGAATACCACGGCGTTGGGATCCGAGAGCGCCGGCTCATCAGGCGGGCAGATGACCATGCATCTCTTTTCAAGGTAGATCTTGCGCATCTTGATGATTAAAATCGCTATATTTGTAAGCCGCGTACGCGAAGTTAAAAAATCATTTGGAAGATTATGGATTCGACAGAAAGAAAACTCTCAGCCGGGTTGCTCCGAATCGGGGCTGTGCTTTTGAGGCCTGATGAGCCGTTCACTTGGGCCTCCGGGTGGCGTTCCCCGATCTATTGTGACAACCGCAGGATACTCTCGGACCAGGCTTTGCGTTCGATGGTGGCCGATGCCTTCGCGGCCAGGGTGTCCGGGCTTTACCCCGACGCGGAGGTGATCGCGGGGGTGGCCACTGGGGCTATCGCCCACGGTGTGTTGGCCGCTGACAGGCTCGGAAAGCCTTTTGTCTATGTGCGGCCTAAACCCAAGGATCATGGAACCGGCTCACAGATAGAAGGTTCCCTCCAGGAAGGGGCCAAGGTCGTGGTGATTGAGGACCTGATCTCGACCGGCATGAGCAGCTTGGCGGCCGTGGATGCTTTGAGGAAGGCCGGGGCGGAGGTGCTTGGGATGGTGGCCATATTCACCTATGGATTCGATGTCGCCGCGGAGAGATTCGCCTCGGCCGGAGTTCCTTTGGCCACACTTTCAAATTATGGCTCGCTTATTGATGAGGCGACCGCCGAAGGGCTCGTCGGTCCCGGTGAGACGGAGTTGCTCAGGGGATGGCGCGAGGATCCGGCTAATTGGGGCAAATAATTCAGGATAGTATGAATACAGAGATAAAAAGCAAGCATGGGATAGTCTCGAAGTCTCCCTTCGAGCTATATATGGCATTTGTGGACATGAGGAACTTCCTCCAGATGCTTCCTGAGGACAAGAGACAGGGGGTTGAGGCGGATTATGACACGATCACGGCAACTGTCCAGGGTTTCAAGATCGGGATAATGGTCCG
>JAFVED010000135.1 GCA_017478125.1 Bacteroidales bacterium
TCATACACCTGCGGGTATGGTACGGAAGCGTCCAACAAAGAGCATTTCTCGCCCGAGACCGAGAACCAGAACCTGACCTACGCATGTGCCACCGCAAGATATTTCGGGGCAGAGCAAATGGTTATCGCGCACTCCGGCATAGGGGTGGTAAGGAACTATAACGGCAAATTGAACGAGGGCAACATGCCCGCGCGTTATCAGAATGTCTTCGACAGCGAGGACGCTCCCAAATGGAATCCGGGCGAAAGTGTCTTGAGGCCCGCCATCACCGTCATCTACCTGGGAACCAACGATTTCTCGACCAGGATGCAACCTGCGGAAAGGATTTTCTCAAAAGGTTACATCACACTCTTGAAGGAAATCAAGGAGTTTTACGGTACGGAGCATCCGATCCTCTGTGTCGCTCCCAAACACGACATTCTTCAGCTGGAGTACATCAACAACGCCGCCCGGGCCAGCGGCCTCCAGAATATTCACATGATGGGCCTCGGATCCTCAGTGCATAACGAGACGTCGGACATGGGGGCCGACGGCCATCCGAATTACAACGGCCACATCAAGATCGCGCACTCCGTCATCCCGTACATCTCGACGATAATGGGATGGGAGATGACATCCGGAACGATAAGATAAACATTAAAGAATATGAGCACGCTAAAGAAAGTCATCACTTGGGTCATCGTCGGGCTGATTCTGGCCGCGGCGGTGTTCATCTACTTCCGGTTCTACTTCGTCTTCGGAGACGGGGTGAAGGCCGGGGAACTCAACCAGTTCACTTATAAGGGATACGTCTGGAAGACCTACGAGGGCAGGCTGATCCAAGCCGGTTTCAAGGGCAGCGTTCCCAAGACCGGCGGGACAGCCACCATCCAGTCCTACATCTTCGATTTTTCCGTCGCGGACGAGGAGATCGCCAATGAACTGATGAGGAGCAGCGGCAAGGTCGTCGAGGTACACTACAAGGAATATCTCGGAGCCCTCCCCTGGAGAGGCATGCAGAAACATGTCGTGGACAAGATAATCTCAGTCACATCCCCTGAAGAATCATGAGGAAAACATTGATATTCCTGGTGTTGGCCCTTCCTTTCGCGGCTAACGCCCAGACCGGAGTCGTAGCTGAGCATCCAGCCAATCCTTCAGGCAGGACAATGACCATGGAGGAGGCTGTCATGGGGATCGGCACAAGGCCGGCCGCCGTGAGGGCCTTCTGGACCGACAGCGACACTTACGCCGTCATGGAAGGCCGGGAGCTGAAAGCATACAACGCCACAACCGGAGAGGCTGTCGAGTACAAGCCCGAAAACAGAGGAGGCAGCCGCGGCTTTTCAGCCATGCGTGGCTCGGTCATGAGCTCGAAAGGAGTAGCGGCCTACACCAAAGGGCAGAGCCTCTATATCAACGACGGGACCGAGATAGCGGTCGCGGAGAGTGAGAACGACCAGATAACTTACGGCCAGAGCGTCAGCCGCAACGAGTTCGGCATCAACGGCGGGATATTCTGGTCGCCTTCCGGATCCAAACTCGCTTTCTACCGCAAGGACGAGAGCAGGGTCTCGGACTTCCCGCTCCTGGACATCAGCACCAGAACAGGTAGCCTCCAAAGCATCAAATACCCGATGAACGGGATGGAAAGCGAAGAGATAAAGCTTGGAATCTACGACCTGGAGACCCGCGAGACCGTATGGTGCGATGTGACCGATTTCGGTTACGACCGTTACCTCTGTGACATCTCCTGGTCGCCGGACGACAAGAACGTTTTCATCCAGGTCCTGGACAGGTCCCAGAAA
>JAFVED010000136.1 GCA_017478125.1 Bacteroidales bacterium
TGACTTTCAGCGTGCCCATCTTCGACTGGGGGCTCGGCAAGGGTAATGTCCAGAAGGCGAAGGCCGCCGAGGAGGTGGTGAAAGCCCAGAACATTCAGGACGAGAATGACTTCCGGAGGAAGATCTTCACGGCCGTGGGGCAGTTCAACAACCAGCGGCAGCAGTGCGTCGCCAGCAAGCGCGCGTTGGAGATCGCCACGGAAAGATATTCACTGATGATGGACAAGTTCCGCGGCGGTAACGCCACAGTGACCGACCTCACCAACGCCCAGAACGACTCGGACTCCGCCCTCTCCAAGTACGTCGGGGACCTGTCCAACTACTGGAACTACTACTACACCCTGAGGAAACTCACCCTGTATGACTTCTTCACCGGGCGTGACATAGATATAGACGTCAAGGAAATGGTTGAATGACTATGAGATCAAGAATACTCTCTATATGCGCCTTCGCTGCGGCCCTGTCGCTCTCCTCTTGCGGAGGCAAGAAGGCCTCGGAAGAGGGCAGGGACGGCAAGTTGCAGTACTCGCCCCAGGTCAACGAGGTGGAGGTGATCACGCTTGAACGGACTGATTTCGCCAGGCAGCTGCTATCCAACGGCAAGCTGGCCGCCTCAAAGAAAAGCGCGCTATTATTCGGCACTTCCGGAAAGATAGCCTCGATCAATGTGAAGAACGGCAGTGTGGTAGGCGCCGGAGCGACCATAGCGACCCTGGACCGGCCGGATCTCAGGCTCGCGCTCGAATCGGCGGACATCGCCCTGAAGAAGGCGGAGATAGACCTTTATGATTTCCTTGCCGGCCAGGGCTATTCCGCCCGTGACACCGCGTCGGTCCCCAAGGACCTCATGGCGACGGCCAGGATGAGATCCGGCTACACCTCGGCCGAGAACGGCTTGTCCAAAGCCAGGTACGATATCTCCGGGACGGTGCTCAGGGCCCCGTTCCACGGAAGGGTGGCCGATGTTAAGCTCCGCCGTTATGACCAGTACTCCGGATCTGAGCCGTTCTGTACGATCATAGACGACCGCGTCCTGGACGTGGATTTCACTGTCATGGAATCCGAGTATTCATTCCTTTCCATAGGGCTTCCCGTCAAGATCCGTCCCTTCGCTGACGAGGGGAAGGAATACACCGGTAAGATCACCGGAATCAACCCGTCGGTTGACTCCAAGGGCCAGATCTCCGTGCGGGCACAGGTCGTGAACGACGGCTCGCTGATCGACGGGATGAACGTCAAGGTCGTCGTTGAGAGGATGATTCCGGGGCAGTTGGTGGTGCCGAGGAGCGCCGTGGTGATCCGGGACAATCTCGATGTCCTGTTCACCTACACCCCTGACGGACGGGCCCATTGGACCTATGTGAAGATCCTTTACTCCAACGGCGATTCCCATGTGGTCACCGCCAACACGGACAGGAACGCCACGCTGAGCGAGGGTGACCAGGTGATTGTCTCAGGCAATCTCAACCTGGCGGACAACTCCGAGGTGACCCTCAAACGGTAGAAGATGCTCAAATCCCTCATAGACAGACCAGTGACAGTGACGATGATAACCCTCGTTGTCGTCGTCCTGGGGCTCGTCAGCATGCGCCTTCTTCCTGTCTCGCTGATCCCCGAGGTGGACATCCCGTACATAACGGTCCAGGCCGCGTCGGCCGACCTCTCCGCCAGGGAGATGGACGAGACAGTCCTGAGACCCCTGCGCCAGCAGCTTATCCAGATCAACGGGCTGGAGGATATCGTCAGTGAGGCGAAGGACGGTAGCGGAACCATCAAACTAACCTTCAGTCACGGCTCGGACATAAGCTATCTTTTCATAGAGGTCAACGAGAAGATAGACAGGAGTATGTCTTATCTCCCGGACATAGCCCGTCCGAAGGTGCTCAAGGCCAGCGCCACCGACATCCCGGCGTTCTACCTGAACATTACCGGAAACGAGTCCGCGGGGTTCGTTCCTGACGACGATCTTTTCCCTGTCAGCGAGGGCTTCTCGCAGCTCAGCCGCTTCGCCACTGACGTGATCATCAAACGCGTCGAGCAGCTTCCCGAGGTCGCCATGGCCGACATCAGCGGCACGGTGGACGAGGAGATACTGATCCTCCCCGACCAGGACAGGCTCCGCCAGGCCGGGATGACCATGGACGAGTTCGAGACCTTGATTAAGGGAGTGAATATCAGTCTCGGGAGCCTCACGATCAGGGACGGCGAGTACCGTTATAATGTCAAGTTCGACTCCAGGGCCTCATCGGCTGAAGACATCTCCACCATTTGGCTCAAGCGCGAGGGCAGGATGCTGCAAGTCAAGGACATAGCCAAGGTCGTGACGCATCCGGCCAAACGGACCGGGCTGGTCCGCTCGGACGGGAAGGACGCCGTGTGCCTCGCCGTCATCAAGCAGAGCGAGGCCAGGATGTCCGCCCTGAAGAAATCGATGGGCGGGCTGATGGACCAGTTCAAGGCGGACTATCCCAGTTTGGATTTCAAGATCACGAGGGACCAGACGGAGCTTCTGGAATATTCGATCAGCAACCTCCTGCAGAACATCGTCATGGCGCTCCTGCTGGCCTGCGTGGTCATATTCCTGTTTATGAGGGACTTCCGCTCCCCGGCCCTGGTGGCGCTGACCATGCCCGTGGCCCTGGTCTTTTCCATGCTGTGCTTCCACGCGGTCGGTCTTTCGCTCAACATAATATCCCTCTCGGGACTTCTTCTCGGTGTGGGAATGATGACCGACAACACGATAGTCCTGGTGGACAACATCACGGGCAGATGGCAGCGGGACGGCGATCTTCGCCAGGCCGTGCTGAAGGGGACCTCCGAGGTGATGGGGCCTATGCTGAGCTCCGTCCTGACTACCTGCGCCGTGTTCATACCCCTTGTCTTCCTCGGGGGCATAGCTGGGGCGATGTTCCACGACCAGGCCATATCCGTGACGATAGTCCTGCTGACCTCCTACGTGGTCACCATCACCGTCATACCCGTCTTCTACTATTGGTGGTACAAGGGCAAGGACCGTTTCGCCCCGAGCCGTATCCTTGAGAGGATCAATTTCGAGAGGCCTCTCCAGAGGTGGGATGACAGATGGATGGAGTGGTGCCTGAGGCACCGCAGGTTCTCCTGGTGTCTTCTCGCCGTCTCGCTCATCGGCGCGACAGCCTGTTTCCTGCTGATGCCGAAAGAGAGGCTTCCCGAGATGACCCAGACCGACACCATCCTGAGGATCGAGTGGAACGAGCATCTGGCCATCGAGAACAACACGGACAGGATAAGGTCAATCGAGACCCTGCTCTCCGGGAAGGTCTCCCAGATGACCGCCCTTGTCGGTGCCCAGCGGTTCGCGCTCAGCCATAGCGGCGACCAAGGGATCTCAGAGGCCTCTGTCTATCTGGATTGCGGGAACCAGCGGACCCTGGACAAGGTCAAGGAGGAACTGGAGACTTACCTCGCCTCCTCGTGGCCCGCGGCGACATATTCATTCTCCCCGTCCGGGAATATTTTCGACATGGTCTTCGCCGGGAATGAGGCCCCCCTGACAGCCAAACTTCGTCCGGTGAGGGCCGAGAGGATTGAGGTGGCCCCCGTGAGAGATGTCATCTCCGGCATCCGGGACGCCCTTCCCGGGGCGGGAGTGTCTGATCCGACTGTCAAGACGGACGCGCTTTTCGTCGCTGATCCGGACCTTCTCGCCCTCTACGGTGTGAGCGTGTCCGACCTCCTCTCCATCCTCCGCAACTCCCTTAACGAGAACAGGCTCTTCAAC
Source organism: Bacteroidales bacterium (assembly GCA_017478125.1). Taxonomy (GTDB): domain Bacteria; phylum Bacteroidota; class Bacteroidia; order Bacteroidales; family UBA932; genus Cryptobacteroides. Next base: position 3,761 of record JAFVED010000136.1, read on the forward strand.
ATAGTACAGGGCTCCAGGTCCGTTCCTGTCGTGACCGGATCGAACGCCGGAAGCCTGTCAGAGATCCTCTCCCGGACCTTTGTCGAGAAGAGGGGGGAAGACGGCGTTACTTTGAGGATCCCCGCCTCGGACCTTATGAGGCAGACCCTCGTGGAGGACTTCAAGACAGTGGTGGCGGGGGCCGAGGGCAATTACTATCCTGTTGACCTGGATGTTCCCTCAAAGGATGTCAGGAAGGCGATGGACACCGTCAAGGACGTGGTCAGGAAGGACGGGGCCTTCGAGGCCGGCTTCTCCGGATACTGGTTCTCGAACAGGAAGATGGTGGACCAGATGATCCTCATCCTGCTCATCGCCGTAACCCTCCTCTACCTTATCCTGGCCTCCCAGTTCGAGTCTCTCGTCCAGCCGCTCATCATCCTGTCAGAGATTGTGATTGACATCTTCTTCGCCCTGCTGGCCCTCTGGATCTTCGGCGTGAGCGTCAACCTGATGTCTATGATCGGATTGATCGTGATCACGGGTATTGTGATAAATGACTCCATCCTCAAGATCGACACCATCAACCGCATGCGGAAGGCGGGGGAGAGTCTTGAGAGGGCGGTGCTTGACGCTTCCTCAAGGAGGATGAAGGCCATCATCATGACATCCCTGACAACGATCCTGGCCGTCTGCCCGTTCCTTGCCAGGGGAAGCATGGGTGCCGACCTGCAGTACCCCATGTCCCTTGTGATCATAGCAGGCATGCTGGTCGGCACGCTCGTCAGCCTTTTCGTCGTGCCGGCAATATATTACTCGATCTACAATGGACGGAAGGACAAATAGGATCCCCCCGTTCTCTGTGGTTCTGATCATGGTGGCGCTGTCTCTCATCGGGGTGGCGTCATTGCGGCGCCTGAACATCCAGTACACCCCGACCGCCGAGGAGAGGACTCTCACCGTATCCTTCAACTATCCGAACGCCTCGGCCGAGACTGTCGAGGCGGAGGCCACATCCAAGCTGGAAGGGGTGCTGTCAGGACTCGACCATGTGTCCGGCGTGTCCTCGACCTCGTCCAAGGGAGGAGGCACGATACAGGTCTCCTTCAACAAGGGAACCGATATGGACGCCGCGCGTTTCGAGGCGGCATCAGCGGTCCGGAACATCAGGTCCTCGCTTCCGAGGGAGATTACCTATCCGACCATATCCAGAGGAAGCGGGGAGTCGGTCTCAAGGGTATCGTACCTTGTCAAGGGAGACATTCCTTCCAGGGAGATCTCACGCTACCTTAATGAGCATGTCCTCAGCCCTCTCGCGGCTGTACCCGGGGTGGACAAGGTTGAGATCGGAGGCGGGGTCCCA
>JAFVED010000137.1 GCA_017478125.1 Bacteroidales bacterium
ACTGAAGGGAAGTAACCCCAGCGGTTCTCCTTGGCGAACCTTGAGGAGGCGTCAGCGCGGAAGTTGGCCTGGAACATGTAACGGCTCTTGAAGGAATACATCAGACGTCCGAACAGGGACTGATAGGCATTGTGGCCGGCCGATCCGCTGTTGAACTGATAATCCTCGGGACCGATATTCAGGTAAGGATAGGTGTCGAGCTCGTAGTTGGTACGGTTGGCACCGAGATTCTCCCACTCATATTTATAACCTTCGTAACCGGCCATGGCGCTGAAGGAGTGATCTCCAAGCCTGTTAGCGTAGTTGGCATAAGCCTGATAGGTGAATGACTGGTTGTCGTTACGGGTCTCATAGAGGTTGGTGGTCTGGTGGAACTGGCTCTTGAGGATAGTCCCATCCTCTTTCTCGACATTGACCGCCCTCTGGAAGTTCTTGACTTTGGTGAAGTTGAAGCGAGGCGAGAAGATGGTGGTGACAGTCAGGTTCTTGACCGGAGTGATGTCCAGCTGGATCTTACCGCCCAGACGGTAATTGTTGCGGTGGTTGGTACCTCCTTCCTCCGTGGCGGCCAGGATGTTGGCTCCGTCTTTGACATCGGCGTAACGGCCGTCTGACCAATAAGGACCGTAAATGGGAGCCACGACATAGGAGTAATAGACAACGTTGTTATTCGAAGGGGCATTGGAATCTGTCAAGGCGAAATCAAGGTCCACATTGGCCTTGAGCCACTTGGTGATCTGCCAGTCATTGTTGACACGGCCCGAATACCTTTCGAAACCGCGGTATTTGTAGTAGCCCTCCCCGTTGTAGTAGTTGAAGGTGAATTTCGTGCGGATGTTCTCGCGTCCGCCGGCGATGCTGAGGGCGTGCCTCTGGTGGTAGGTGCGGTCCTTGAGCATCACATCCGCCCAGTCAGTGTCCGGATAGTGGTAGGGATCGCTGGCGTTGTTGGCGGCATACGAGCTGATATAATCCTGCGAGTAAACCGAGTAGGGGTCATTTGCCCCGTCGTTCCATTTCAGCTCGTTGACCATATTCAGATAGTCGACGGCGCTTCCCATCTCAGGACGGGCGGCAGGAGTATCTATCGCGTAAAGCACATTGTAGTCGATCGAGAACTGGTTCTCACGGGCACGTTTGGTGGTGATCAAGATGACACCGGCGGCGGCGCGGGATCCGTAGATAGAGGCTGAAGCCGCGTCCTTGAGGATGGCTATATCCTGGACATCCTCGGCCACAACGTCATCGAGAGTACCTGGCACTCCGTCCACAATGATCAGCGGGCTGTTGTCGGACATAGTGGTGACACCGTGGATCGTGACAGAACCGGATGAGCCGGGCTCTCCTGAGGAACGGAGCACCTGAAGACCGGCTATTTGACCCTGTAAAGCGGCGGAAAGCATGGTCTGGGACCGCTCAGAGACTGTCTCTCCACGTACAGAAGAGATGGATCCGGTCAGGTCTCCCTTGCGGGCGGTACCATAACCGATAGCCACAGCGTCTTCAAGAAGGTTGATGTCAGTCTCAAGGACGATGTTCAAGACCTCCTGGTTTCCGATCTTGATCTCCCTGGTGGTGAATCCGATCGAGGACACGCGGATAGAATTGCCCGAAGAGACGGTCAAAGTGAAATTACCGTTCTCGTCAGCGATAGCTCCCTTGGTGGCATCTTCGACAAGCACGATACTGGCGCCGATGACCGGCTCGCCACTACCGTCTTTGACAGTGCCTCGGATTGTCTTCTGGGCAAACAGAGAAGTTCCGACACCCATGAACAAAGCTATCAGCAACATCTTCCACGTCATAGCAGAATTGGTTCGCATAGAAATGGTTACTTGTGTGGTGTGTATCGCAGACCCGCCTACGATAAAAAAACAAAACAAGGAAGTCGCGGGCCAGAGGGACTCCCTGTCGGCTGACAATAATTAATTACCCAAATCAAGCAGACGACCTCGCAATTTACGTATTTTAACTGAATTGGCAAATAGTTAAACATAATTCGACCTTAAGAAACTTCGGCAAGATTGTTTTTAAACATTATTTATTGACTACCTTTGGGTTCGGCACAAACCCTCATGTCTTATGTCATACAAAAGAATCCTGCTGGCAATCGCGTCGTCAATCCTTTCCGTTTCCCCGGTTTTCTCCCAATGGAAACCGGGTGAATTCGCTGCTCCACCAGACGAGTACAAAGCCTGGACCTGGTACCATTGGCAGAACGGACACATTGGCAAAGATGAGGTCAAAGCGGATCTGAAGTCGATGAAAGAGGTAGGACTGGGAGGTTTCTACCTGTTCAATTCCGCCGAGGGTGTCCCTCCCGGACCTGTCACCTACATGACTCCCCGTTGGTGGGACATATACCGCGAGACCGCGGCCGAGGCGGAAAGACTCGGCCTCGGGATGGGTGTCATGAACGGGGCTGGATGGTCCGTGTCCGGAGGCCCGTGGGTCAAGCCGGAGGACAGTATGAAGGAAGTCGCTTGGACTCAGACTCTTGTGACCGGTCCCGGATGGTTTGAGGGCACTCTGCCGGAACCGCTTCCCTGCCTCGGGCTGGAACGGGACATGAGGAAAGACCCTGTACAGAACAGACGCTACTATGTCCCAAGGGAACAGGTCGCCGGACATTTCCGGGACATCGTGGTGCTGGCGTTTCCGACACCAGAAAAGATGGAGGACGGCTCGCCCTACCATATCAAAGGCTGGTGGGACAAGGCCGGATTCACCAAGATGACAACCTGGATTCCGGACGAGACCTCCTCTCCTGAGAACAGCGTGGTCAGTCCAGGGGATATCATAGACCTGACCGGGAGGGTCGGTCCTGACGGATCTGTCTCATGGGAAATACCCGAAGGAGAGTGGACAATCCTGCTGATCGGGTACCAGCCCACCGGAAGACGCAACCACCCGGCGGCCGAAGGAGGAAGCGGCCTGGAGGTGGACAAACTCTCGGCCGCGGCGGTCACGCGCTTCTGGGAGGCTTCCCCAGCGAGACTGCTGGAGGAGGCCGGGAATGTGTCAACAGTGCTGATAGACAGTTATGAGGCCGGTCATCAGAACTGGACGGAAGGCTTCGAGAACGAGTTCATAAAGCGGATGGGCTACGATCCGAGACCCTTTCTCCCGGCTGTCGCGGGTTTCATCATCGGAGGGACACAGGAGACGGAGAGGTTCCTCTGGGACTACCGGAAAGTCATCAGCGACCTCCTGAACGAGAACTTCTACGACCGCTTCGCCACCCTTTGCCACCAGAGCGGGAAAAAGCTGGCCATCGAGCCTTACGGCCAGTTCGGCAACACTGACGAGTTCTCGACAGGTAGCTCCGCCGACATCCTGGCAGGAGAGTTCTGGGCAGGAGAGAGCGCTGGATCCACCTACCGTACCACAGTGAAACTCGCCTCCTCGCTGTCGCATGTCTACGGTAAGGAGATCGTCGGAGCGGAAGCGTTCACCAACGGGGGACGGATCTTCGAGGTGTATCCGGGAATGCTCAAGACCCAAGGCGACTACTATTTCTGCCTCGGCATGAACCAGGTCTGGCTGCACAGTTTTGTCCACGACCCCTACGGGAAGATTCCCGGAATGACCCTCGGATTCTATGGGACACATTTCAACCGCAGGAACACTTGGTGGAAATACTCAAGGCCATGGTTCGAATACCTCTCCCGCTGCCAGTACATGCTCCGGCAGGGGAAAAGCGCCTGCGACATCCTGTATTACATGGGCGAGGACGCCCCCTCCAGGCCGCCAAAGACAGAAGATCTCGTCCCGGCCATTCCGGAAGGATATGACTATGACTTCTGCGGAGGCTCTCAGATCCTTTCGGAACTGAAAGTGGATAAAGGGGTTGTGACCGCTCCCGGAGGCAAGTCGTACAAAATCATTGTGGTGAGTTCAAGAGGCCACCTGCGCCCCGCCGCCCTCGAACGCATGGAAGCCCTCTCAAAGGCCGGCGCCCTGATATATTCAGGGACAACGGGGAAAAACCTGGAAGACTGCCTAAAGGACAACGGGATTCTACCCGACTTGGAGGTGACATTCCCGGAGGGATTCAAGGCCGGGGAGACGCGATATCCAGGAGGGCCGGTCGTATTCACACACCGGAGCTGGAAATCCTCTGAAGTGTATTTCATTTCCAATCAACAGCCACACACGGCGGTGGATCCGGCCCTGCTGTTCAATGTCAAGGGGCTGTCCCCCGAAATCTGGAACCCCGAGGACGGAAGCGTTGAGGCTGTCCGGGATTATGAGACCGCCGGTGACGGCAGGATCAGGGTCCGTCTGCATCTGGAGGAATCCGGCTCGGCTTTCGTGGTGTTCAGGAATCCGGCCGATGGAGGCAGTCCGGGAATAAAGGCACCCCAGACCCGAGCGGAAGACTCGGTCCCCGTCACCGGGCCATGGGAAGTGAGCCTTCTCCCGGGACTTTCAGGAGAAGGGAAATCATTCAGTACCAGCGTCTTGTCAAACCTTTCCGATTCGGACGACCCTGATATCAGGTACTTCTCCGGCGAGATCGTTTACCGTAACAGCGTAAAGATCAGGAAATCCGGGGGGAGGCGCTATGTGCTGGACCTGGGCGGAGTGTCGGCGCTCGCCGTTGTCAAAATCAACGGGAAAGAGGTCGGGACACTGTGGCACGAACCTTACAGGACCGACATAACCGAATATATCCGTAAGGGGCGGAACGACTTGGAGATAAAAGTCGTGAACCTGCTCTACAACCGCGTCGCCGGCGACCTGCTCCTTCCGGAAGACCGTGAATGGACCTCGGAGACAGGATCCACGGCGACAGGAAGCTCACTGACGGGGATTCCCCAATGGGTGAAGGACGGAGAGGACAGCCCCACCGGACGGAAAACCTTCACAACATGGGATTGGCCATACATGAAAGACAAGCCCCTCCCCAAGTCCGGCCTCCTCGGTCCGGTTTTGATAATTGGGAAAACTTGACTACCTTCGGCCCCGTATAGAAAACGGACTACATGGACAGGCATTCCATAATCATCGACAGGCTCGACCTGGAGGCCGGTGGCTCGCTGGAGCCTATGGAGATAGTCTACCACACCTCGGGTGCGGCCGGAGGCAAGGTCGTCTGGATCTGCCACGCGCTAACCGCCAACAGTGACCCCGAGGACTGGTGGCCAGGCATGGTCGGCCCCGGAAAGGCTATCGACACCCGCGAGAACCTGGTCGTCTGCGCCAATATTCCCGGATCGCCTTACGGCAGCACAGGACCCGCATCGGTCAACCCGGCGACCGGGAAGCCTTATCTGCTGGACTTCCCCACGCTCACTATGAGGGACATGACAAAGGCTTCCCAGATTGTCCGGAAACACTTGGGAATCGAGAAGATAGACCTTCTTATCGGGAGCTCTATCGGCGGGTTCCAGGCCATCGAGTGGGCCGTCAGCGAGCCGGATTTGTTCAAAAACGCCCTTTTCATAGCCACGGCTCCGAGAATATCCCCCTGGATGACCGCCTGGATGGAGGCCCAGAGGATGGCTCTGGAGGCTGACCAGACCTTCCGCCAGGCCAAGGACATCTCCGGAGGCGCGAACGGTCTCCGTTGCGCGAGGGCACAAGCCCTTATCTCATACCGCTGCTTCGAGGGGTATGCCATCCGGCAGAGCGAGCCGGATCAGGACTGTCTTTTCGCCACAAGGGCGGCGTCTTATGAGCGCCACCAGGGCGACAAACTCGTGAACAGGAACTTCGACGCCTATTCTTACTGGTGCATCTGCAACGCGATGGACAGCCATAATGTGGGACGCGGGAGAGGAGGCACCGAGGCGGCTCTCGGAAGGATAACCGCAGACACCACAGTCATTTCCATAGACACGGACGGGATATTCCCGCCAGCCGAGACCGCCGTTTGGGCTCCGATGATTCCCGGATCAAGGCACATCGGTATCACTTCCAAATTCGGCCATGACGGGTTTCTTCTCGAGAACGAGCTCCTCACACGGATCATCTCACCGATCCTGGGACAGTAAGCCGGCAGCGCCGTTCCAGCATTTTATAGCTTGTCGTAGACTTCATCGGTCACTGGCTCCAGCCACTCGTTGGATTGCTCACCGCCCGTGGCGATGTGAGTGGTAAGGTGCTGGAACCAAGAATCTTTCCGCGCTCCGTGCCAATGCTTCACCTCGTCGGGGATGTCGATGATCATGCCGGGCGTGAGGGCGATGGCAGGCTTGCCCCACTCCTGGTACCAGCCGCTACCGGAGACGCAGATAAGAATCTGATGGGCGCCGTAATGGATGTGCCAGTTGTTGCGACAGCCCGGCTCGAAGGTGACGTTGGCGTAATTGGCAACGCTTGCCTCTCCCGCGGTGAGGTTGGCTGGCCGGATGGGTGCCAAGTGGCTGTCTCCGATGAAGTACCGAGCGTAGCCCATGTTCGGCTGTCCCTTGGGCCATGCGCCGGCGTTGGCGTCGGCGGCACAGTCTACTTGGCTGAAGCCGTTATCGCTGAGCCATTCGCAAAGTCCCTCCACCTGCTCCTTGGTGTTCCCCATATTCACGGCTCCGGCTTTGTGGGCGGCAAGCTGCGGCTCCACGCCCTTCAGGCCGCTGAGGGCGGCGACAGTGACAAGTTCGCGGTCGGCGGCAGAGAGTCCGTCGCCGGCGAATATGTCGCCAAAGAGATGCGACTTCAGGTAGTAATCGTCCTGCGGGCAGAAATCGTAATTGAAGGGACGGCCTGTAAGGCGCTCCTGTACCTGGGTGCCTTGTCTCAAAGCCTGCTCAGCGTCGTCCCAGATGGCTGGGCGGGTCCATGGCTTGCCCTCCTGCCAAAATGGCTTTCTGTTGTTCTCCAACACCTTATTCAATACTCCCAGCGCATTCAGCGAACGGGGAAAGCCTGTGTAGGCATAGAGTTGTGAAAACGCCTCCTTGAGTTCACCAACAGTCACACCGCCATCCAGCGCCTTGCTGATGGCCGGTTCAAGACGCTCCAAGTCTCCCTGCGCCTCCAGCGAGGCACAGGCGCAGAGCAGCAGCTGACGCTCGGAGAGCGTCTGGGCAGATGCAGATAGAGTCATAGTTCCCGCGATTAGTAAAAATAATGACACTTGTCTCACGGCGCTATCCGTAGTTTTCAATAAGATATTTCACGAACTGCGGGTCGCCGAAGTTTCTGGTGCCCTCGTCGTGCCGGTTCATCGCCGCGATCTGAGCCATGTCTTCTTCGGCCAGCGTGAAGTCGAAGATGTCTATGTTCTGAGCCATCCGCTCCTTGTTACTCGACTTGGGAATGGCCACGATGCCGCGCTGGGTCAGCCAACGGAGAGCCACCTGGGCAGCCGTCTTGTTGTACCTCGCGCTGACAGCGGCGAGCGCGTCACTCTTCACGATGCCGTCTGAGCCTTGTCCGCCGAGCGGATACCAGGCCATCATTTTTGTGCCGAACTCATTGAGTACGGGCTCTATACCGGTCTGCTGGGAGAATGTGTTACACTCCAGCTGGTTCACCATCGGCTTCACATCGACATAGTGGGAGAGGTCGAAGAAGCGACCCGCCTGGAAGTTCGACACGCCGATGGCGCGCGCCTTGCCGTCGCGATAGGCCTTCTCCATTGCCCGCCATGTGCCGAACACATCGCCATAGGCCTGATGGATGAGCAGCAGGTCGACATATTCCGTCCGCAGCTTCCTCAGGCTCTCGTCGATGCTCCCCGCGGCCTTCTCTTCACCGGCATTGGATATCCAGACCTTGGTTGTCAGAAACAGATCCTCGCGCCTGACGCCGCTTTTGCGCCAGGCAGAGCCGACACCTTCTTCGTTCCGGTAGGCCTGCGCCGTGTCAATCAGCCGATAGCCAGCTCCCAGAGCGTCCGTCACACAACGCTCACACTCGTCAGGGCTTACGAGAAATACGCCGTAACCCAACGTCGGCATTTGAACGCCGTTTGATAATTTGATGTACTCCATATTCCTATATTCTTAATAACCAAGTCCTTTCAACCACTTCTCAACCTTTGCTTTTCCTGAGCGGACCTCATGGCCATAGATGCTGAAGCCCTTCGTGACGTTCGCGCCGGGGAAGGCTTTCTTGACGTCCTCCACGCAACCGGCCAGTCCGCTGCCCTCATGGGTGGTGAAAGGAATGACGGTCTTGCCTTTCAGGTCGTCAGCGTGCTTCGTGAAGAAGGTAAACATCACCTGAGGATAGGTGCCCCACCAGACAGGGCCGCCGATGAATACCGTATCATACTTCGACAGGTCCACATCGCCCTCGTATTCGGGCAGTTCGCCGTTGTCGGCCTCTATCTGCGCCAGCTTGATGAGCGTATTGTAGGCCATGCCGTCGTACTTGCGCGTGACAATCTCGAACTGCTCCGCGCCTGTAGCCTCACTGATATAATCGGCCACAATCTTAGTGTTGCCCACCTTGATGTTTCCTACCGAGTAGTTGTCTCCAGCATGAGAGAAGAACACTACCAATGACTTTCCGTTTGTTTCCATGGCATTCCTGTGTTTTTCAGCGCCGCCGCAAGCCACCGAAGCGAGCAGTGCCGCAGCTGCCAAAATGATGAGTTTCGTATTCATTATTCTATCTATGGTTTATCAGATCACGACCGCAAAGGTACGATGATTTACCCCATACATAGGTTTCACAGAAAACGTTATTATTTTCACTATTTGCACAAATCGTATGTCAGACACGAAATAATGGCTATTTTTGCGGCAATGAAAACCGAGTTTCTGTATTCCACTGATTTTTACGGGATGAACGCGCGCGACCTGAGCCACACCTGTATACACCTGCTGTGCACGGCAGGCGAAGGGAGTTTCGTGTTCACCGAGGGGTGTTACCACATCGTGAAAAACGACCTGGTGGTGATTCCCTATCCAGTCCGCATCAGCAATCCGGCGGCGCACAGCGACATACAAGTGGAATGGTTTGCGGCCGATTATAAGTTCCTGCAAAGCCTGCTGCCGTCAAACAACTACAGCATCGGCGGCAGCATTTCGCTGAACCAGGATCCAGTCATCAAGCTTACTGACGAGCAGGCAGGGCATCTGCTTGATGACTTCCACCGCCTGCGGGAACGCATGGATGACAGCCACTTGCAGTTCTACCGCGAGCTGATGGGAAGCCTGTGCCTGACGATGATGTAAGATATTTTTGAAGCCCACGCCAGGCGTGACGCGACGGACACCCACACAGACCGCACAGCCTATATTGTAAAGCAGTTCATGGCGCTTCTTTCCACTGGAATCAGCCGGACGGAACGCGATGTAAGATACTATGCCGGAAGGCTGAACGTGTCGCCGAAATACCTCTATGCCACCGTAAAGCGCGTGACTGGCCACAGCGTCACCTCCTACATTGACCGTCACACCGTTCCCCTAATCAAGGACTATCTGGAGGACGAGCGCCTTTCACTCACCCAGATTGCCGAGCGCATGAATTTCAGCTCACTCTCATACTTCAGCCGATACTGCGCGAAACACCTCGGGCAGACTCCCAGCGAATACCGGCAAAGTTTGCAGCCGAAATAAAGGGTGGCGAAGCCATCTTCGGGAAGGATTATTTCCGGGAGTTGCTGGAACGGGCCCGGTCCATCCGGGCAAGCGAACGGCGTATTTCCGAGTGCGGCATCGACTATGGCAAGACAGCTCCTGCGACTAAGGACTTCTATGCGTTGGTGCAAAACAAGTTCCACTATGCCATTGCCGGTAAGACTGCCGCGGAGATTGTTTATGAACGTGCCGGTCGGACGATAGAGAACATGTGGCTGACGACCTGGAAGAACTCACCGGATAGCCGAATCCTGAAGTCCGACGTATCCATCGCCAAGAACTATTTGGAAGAGAAAGATATACGCCGATTGGAGCGGGCTGTGTCCGGGTATTTCGATTAAATTGAAGACCTTATCGCGCGGGAGAACACCCTTACGATGGAACAATTTGCCGCCAGCGTCAATGAGTTCCCGGCGTTCCGCCGTTACGATATTCTCCCGGACCATAGCAAGGGACTGATTTCGCGCGAGCAGGCTAAGAAGAAAGCGGAATCTGAGTATCTTGAATTCGATAAGACTCAGAAGATTGTTTCCGATTTCGATAAAGAGGTTAATCACCTTCTGAGTGGCAAGGAATAACTGTCGATCCATTATGACTCCTGAAGAACACCGCCAGATTCGCAGAATCATTCTGCACTCCAGAATCGGATGCATTATCGCAAAGATGTCCGAGCTTTTCCGTATTTCCCTTACGGAGGCATTGGACGTGTTTTATAGAAGCGACACCTGCCGCCGGCTCCATGATGAGAAGACGGGACTGTATCTTTACGGGGATCTGTATATCATTGATGAGTTGGAGATAGAACTTCTTGGCAAGGACGGGAACCGTGAACTCCGCAATATTCTATTTCAAGCCTTCAATCTTGACGAGCAGATGTCTGAAGTGGAAAAGTTCAGGCGGTTTATGAAGGGTGGCGTCTCTTTCCTGGATCCTCAGCCAGCGAGTATCCATGGTGCATAAACGCACTTTTCCAAGATTGATTGAGGTTAAAGAGGACGCTTTTCCAAGAGCACTAAGTCAGCACCAGGTCGCCAAAAATTGAGACGCAAAAAGAGCCAACCGCTGAAAATCAACCAGTTAGCTCTTTTCTAGGTGCCTCGGGCGGGACTCGAACCCGCACGACCGTTTCGGGCCAAGGGATTTTAAGTCCCTCGTGTCTACCATTCCACCACCAAGGCGCGCTCATATGCCTGAAACCCGCGAAAAAGCAAGAGAACAGGCTGCAACACTACCACAAAGGTAGTAAAAAGAGCGAATCCTACCAACACAACACCAACATTTGAAACAAAATGCAAACGGAGTCTGCCAGTTATGGCTTCATAACTGGCAGATCTCGTCAATACCCTAACTATCCTCCTCAGTAAGACGTTTCGTGTCGGTCTTGGCCTGGAAGCGGGCGACATTGACGATGAAGCGCTCGTGAATGCCCTCGCCGATGATGCCATGCGAATCTTGGGCGACAACCCGGAAAGTCAGCCTACGCTCGTCAATACCAATCAGTTCCGAGTCGCACCACACTTTCATCCCTTCCGGAGTGGCGCTGACATGGCTGACATTGACATGGGTGCCGACGGTTTCGAAGCCCTCGTCGAGGTAGGGCTGGACGCTGAGGCGGCAGGTCCTTTCCATAAGGGTAATCATGAGGGGCGTGGCGAACACCCGCACGGTGCCGCTGCCGATGTGGCAAGCGAGGAGCTCGGGGGTGACGATCTCCTCTTGGTAGCCTTTTATTCCTGGTTCCAACATATTATGTAGAGTTCGATTTGCCCGTAAAGTTAATATTTATTAACTTTAGTTCCTATTTCAAACTGAGACATCATGAAGGCCTTAAGGTATCTCACCATCATTTTCCTGGCATTCGCGGCGGCAATGGTCACCGGTTGCGGTACAGCACGAAGGGTGACAACCATGCAGGTCGGCTCTTACAACCTCCGCAACCAGAACCGGGGAGATTCTCTCAACGGTAACGGATGGAGCCAGCGCTGCCCTGTCATCGCCAGGCAGATCCTTTTCCACGATATTGAGATATTCGGCACCCAGGAAGGAAAACACGGCCCCCTACAACAGCTGAAGAGCCTCCTGCCCGGTTATGAATACATCGGAGTTGGCCGTGACGACGGCAAGGAGGCCGGAGAATATTCGGCGATATTCTACAAGACAGAGCTTTTCGACCTTCTCGACCATGGTGATTTCTGGCTGTCCCAGACTCCGGAGATTCCGAGCGTGGGCTGGGACGCGGCCATGAACCGCATCTGCACCTGGGGTCATTTCAAAGTGAGATCCACAAAGCAAGAGTTCTACTATTTCAGTCTCCACATGGATCACATCGGAGTCCAGGCCAGGATGGAGAGCGCCAAGCTGGTGGTTGAAAAGATCCGCCAGATCTGTGACGGCAAGCCAGCTATCCTTACAGGAGACTTCAACGTGGACCAGACAAACCCGATCTACAATGTATTTGTGAACAGTGGACTGCTGGCCGACAGCTACGAGGTCTGCGAGATACGGTACGCCATGGACGGCACGGCCAACGGCTTCGACCCCAACAGCTTCACAACCAGCCGGATAGACCATGTGTTTGTCTCTCCCCAGACAAGGGTGATCCGCTACGGGGTCCTGACAGACACCTACCGCACCAAGACCCCGGAGGCCGAGAAATACGCCAATGGCAATTTCCCCAAGGAAATCTCCTTCCAGGCCTACCAGGCCCGCACCCCCTCAGACCATTTCCCCCTGAAGGTCATCATCGAACTGAGAAAGAAGTAGCTGATTCCCTTTCAACGGCTTTCCGGGAAGGCCGGTCACCGCGAGGTTTCCAACGAGTCGCAACGGGAGGTGTAAAAGTCCCGGAAAGAGTCCCACCGGTAATATGGCCAATTGTCCGTCGGGACAGGAAGATTGACCTCTGAGCCGTTCAGAAGACACTTCAGCAGGACATCGCCCGATTTGTTCCTGTAGAACACGAGCTGGATGTTACTGGCCTTGCAAGTCTCCCAGTTCTGATAATATTCCTTGACCATGTAAGGATCCTCCGGATCAGTATCGGCGCCGTTTATACCCATAAGGACCGTGAGCGGCCCGATGTAGCTGTCGTGGCCGAAACGCAGGTCAGCAAGCCGGTCGGAACGTCCCTCAACCACATCTGAGGCCTTGGCGAGGATGTCCCTCATGATCGGGATCACCCTGTTCCTGCGAGCGAAAACCCATGAATATGTGTCAAGGTTGTCCAGCTCCCATCTGTTCACGATATCCTCGTCAGAGACAAGAGTCCCCATCATCCCCTCGTGTCCTATGCTGGGGAGAGAGGTGTACATGCTGACAAGTCTCCCGGCGATGTCCTTGACGCTGTCAGAGATACCTTCAAGGCTGGTGAAAGTCCTGGCCACAATGGCTTCTCCCACAGGATCGGAGCTGTCGAACAATTCCTTTCTCATCTTCGGAACCGCGGCCGGCCACTCCCTGTAGGCCGGATTGTTGTTCCGGTCACCCGGAACAACCCCGTCCAAAGTAAAACGTGAGGACTGTTCCCTGATCTCGATCTTAGGATTACACTGTTCCAACTCCTGGCAGAAAGCTGACATGCTGATGACGCAACGCCCTGTCAGGGATGAGACAGCCAGCACATCGCCTCCTTTCCTGAAAACTTCAGGGAAACGGTTATACATCGTCCTGGCTATAGCCTGGTGCTGGTCCCAGCCTACCTGGGTCAGCTCCCCGATCCCGGTCATCAACTCCGGCTTGGCAGCCTCGAAGGCCTGGTAGAAAGCCTCCCCCTCCGGTGTGAGAAGATGCCTCTCATGCGAGAAGTTCAGCAAGGTATCCAAGGCTTTGTACAGACGATCGTTGTGGTAATATCTCGACCCATGGCGGGCGTAATGGCTGATATAGAAAGGCTTATAACCTTTCGGCGCCTTCGTAAGAGAGGTGGTCCGGAACAAGTAGGGATAGTCGGTCCCGTAGGCGAGACGAGGATCCGTCTTCAACACCTCAAGGGCCGGAGCACCTTGAGCCATCGACAAAAACGCCACGGACAACAAAGCAAGGGACAAGAGAATTCTTTTCATCACACGAACATTTGGTCACGCTAAGTTAATCAATCTTTTTTTATGACGCTCAAGGTGCCGGATAAATCTGTATATTTGCCAAAGACATAACGGGACATACGCCATGAGCAGATTAAATGAGATTCCGGGCCGGTTATGGCAAGGTTTCGCGAAAAGCGTCCGTGAATTCCCGCTGGAGGCGCTCCTCGGGGTGACTTATTTCGTGATATTCCTTTTCGGGAACAGCATAAGCGGGGCCGTGGACAGGAGCGATGTCTACTCCCTGTTTTTCTGGTTCTTCCCGCAATATGTCCTCCTGTTCACCCTGAACAAGTTAAGCGGAAAACATAAACCGCTGAGAATCCTGTACTTCCTCGCATGGTTCCTCTGGATCCCCCTTCTGTTTCGGGCTCCGGAAAACCCGGGATGGAGTCTCGCCGCGGCTTACATCATAGCGCTTGTCCTTCTTGTCATAGGCGAGGAACCTCTTGATAATGAAAGCTATGCCAAGAACATCCTGGACAACGCCCTCCTCGTCGCCAAAGGATTCCTGACCGGTTTCCTGCTGATGGGGACCCTGACCGCGCTCATCGCTTCCACCAATTACCTCTTCGGCCTCAACCTGACCGACAACTGGTTCTCCTTCCCGAACGCCTTCATCGCCTTCGTCATAATCCCTCTCCTGTGCTGCTATCTCGTGACCAGGAGCCAGGCCAAATACAGCTGGAGGATAATCCTCCAGGTCGCTGTCGATTATATTCTCTCCCCCGCCCTGGAGCTGTACACTGCCATCCTGTACATCTACATAGCCAACATCCTCGTCCGCTGGAAGCTTCCCGACGGAGGCGTGGCCTACCTTGTAGCCAGTTTCATGATTGTCGCCCTGGCTTGCCATTTATTCCGTCACCTTGTGGAGAAACGCCATTCCGAGTGGTTCTACAAGGCTTTCCCTCTCATAGCGGTTCCCCCTCTCGCCCTGCTCTGGACCGGAGTGATCCGAAGGATCGGCGACTACGGGATCACAGAACCGCGGTTTTATCTTCTGCTCCTCACCCTGCTTCTGACCTTGTTCACGGCCATGCTGATCAAGGAAAGGACACGAAAGTTCCAGCTGATGACCCTGATCCTTGCCGCTTCCCTGGCAGCCTTCACTTTTATTCCTGGAATAAGGGCGAAAGATTTCGAGAGGCGAAGCCAGGCCGGAAGGCCGCGGGAAATCGCAGAGATTGAGGGACAGGCCACCTCAGAGCTCGGAAAAAGATGGTCTTTGGATCAGATCCCGGAACCTATTGACCTTGGGGAATATACATTATTAGTCCCCAAATCCGGCTACCACTACTTCGAAGACGATAGCGCGGCCATATTCTACCGCGACAGCACCCGTACAGAAGAGTTGCTAAGGTGCGGGATCCGAAGGGCGCTCGACTCTCCCGATGAGGATCCACTGGGGAAACTCGTCTACAAGAACGACGATTACATGGCCGTTTTCGATTTGATAGAAGATTTCCGATCGTCACTCTTGTCGTTCGCCCCAGGCAACGTCACGCTCTATAAAAAGACTGTTCCCGGAAACCACTGATAAACAAATCACTAAAATCCTATAACCATGAATGTCGGAATAATCGGAGCCGGCCACATCGCCGGCAAGATCGCGAGGACACTGGACCAGACCGACGGCATCAACTGCCTGGCTGTCGGCTCAAGAACCCTTGACAAAGCCAAATCCTTCGCCGAGGAATTCGGGATACCCAAAGCCTACGGCTCTTACAGCGAGCTTCTGGACGATCCGGACATCGACCTTGTCTACATCGCCACCCCTCATTCCCACCACTTCGAGCCCGCAATGGAGGCCATCGGCAAAGGCAAGGCCTGCCTTGTCGAGAAAGCCTTCATGGCCAACGCCAGGGAGACGAAAGCCGTGCTGGAGAAAGCCAAAGAGAAAGGAGTATTCGTCGCCGAGGCCATCTGGACCCGTTACCAGCCGGCCAGGGACATCATCAACCGGCTGATCTCTTACGGGAGAATAGGCAGGGTCTGCCAGATCAGCGCCACCCTTTCCCACAGGGTCACGCATCTTCCCCGTATCATAAGGCCGGAGCTCTGCGGAGGCACCCTGCTCGACATCGGGATCTATCCCCTCAACTTCGTTCGGATGGTATGCGACAACCCGATCGAGAAGATCGGGTCGCAGTGTGTGCTCTCGGACCTGGGTGTGGACATCAGCGAGACGATCTCCCTGACCCTTGAAGGCGGCGTGCTGGCCACGATCCATAGCTCGGTCTGTTGCGAGGGCCACAACACGGCGACCGTCTCCGGCACCGAAGGCTGCATAGTCGTGGACAACACCAACAATCCGGGTCTGATAAGGCTCTACTCGAAAGGCGGCAGATTACAAGAGGAAATCGCTGTCCCTGAGAGCATCTCCGGCTATGAATATGAATTCTTCGCCTGCAAGGACGCCATGGAAAAAGGTCTCATCGAGCCGCCGCGAATGCCGCACTCCGAGACCCTTTACCTTATGGAACTCATGGACTCCCTCCGCAAAGGATGGGGCGTCCATTACCCGATGGATTAGCCAGCTATTCGATATAGATATTCCTGAAAGCCAGCGGGCCGCCTTCGCTCTGGAGAGCGATATAGCCCGACGTGGCCGCCATTGTCACCTCATTCTCAAGGCTCCCGTTGATGTACACCACCATCTTGTTGCCCTTGCAGATGATCTCCGCCCGGTTCCACTCCCCGTCCGGCAGCTCTATCTTCGAGTCCGGATGGTTCCTCGGGTGCTTGGGAAACTTAACCTCCGGATTGTAAGGAACTTCCGCCATCCTCGCCCCGCTAAGGCCAAGCACATCCCCGGCATGACCGGCCTGCAGCTGGCACTCGTATGCCACAGGCCACACCTGATCGGAATCGGGAACCCTCTGGAATATCCCGCTGTTCGTCCCCTCGCCTATCCATTTCCACTCCACGTGCAGGGAATAGTCACCATATTGGCGGGTGGTCCTGAGATAGCCGTCAGGCTTTCCGGAGACGACGATGGATCCGTCCTCGACCTTGAACACAGGCTCCCCGGACTCGCTCTCCAGGACAGGAACCCAGCCCGTGAGATCCCTGCCATTGAAAAGGACTGTCTTCCCGTCCTCGAAATGATTGTAAATCACCGTCGGACGTGAGGCCCTGGTGCTCATGCTCGGAAACCACATGTCATCCTTGGTGAGACCGCATTTCCGGGTCATGTCAATGCTGTACTCAAGTCTGCCGAAATCGGCATCCACATTGTTCGTCCCGTAGGTGAACTTGATCCCCCGTTTCTTCGCCTCCTTTATAATATACTCATTAGGAATAAGATAACGCGCGCTGATCTCAAGGGCGATCCCGTTTTTCTCCATCACGTCAAGCACCTTCGCCACACGCTCCGGGGTCCACAGCTGGTCGAAGCGGTCATTCAGGTAATCCGGGAGGAAAAAGGCATTGGCGAATATGTCCGCCGGCTCGTTGGAGAGGATCTTGACCGTCTGGTCCACGATCAGGTCCATGTACTTCTGGTCAGACAACCCGTCCGGACGGACTTCCTCATCTCGATAAATCCTTGATATCCTGCCCTTCTGATCCACGATGGTCATCGCGTCGGTGAAAAGGTAGTCGAACGTGCCAAGAGCCTCCGGGGAGAAGTCCGCGGTCCATTTCCTGCCCTCACCCTGCACCCCGCGCAGGAAAGGCATGTCTTTCACCTCTTCGAAATACTCATAGACCTCCTCGTCAGAGGAGAGCATCCTGCCCACTCCACCGGCTCCGGCGTTGGGGGCAACCCCGTAGTTGATTCCGTAATTCATGCTCATGGCGCGGGCCATCTCAGCTGTGAGGCCGCCCTTCAGGTGCACATGCCAGTCTATGACAGGGAAATCCTCCTGCTGGAGACGTATCACCCTGTCGACAGTCTCGTCTACCGGAGGGAGGGTATCTGCCGGATTGACCGCGGTGTCCTCCAGACGCTTGAGAGTCATATCCTTGAACTTGACAGTGCCGTGACCGCCAAGGATGCTGACAGACCCATGGCCCAGGAGCATCCCGCTCAGCTCCGGAACCCTGAACGGTTTTTCCGGCTCGGTGTAGCAGACCACATCCTCTCCCTTGATCTTGACGGAGATATTCTTTCCCCTGACAGCTATCTCCAAGGGAGTCCATCCCCCTTCTTCCTCCAACGCCCGGTAAAGATTGCGGACATGGAGCAGGGATCCGGACTTTACAGTACCGTCTATCGGCCCTCCGTGAAGAAGCACCAGATAGCCGCTGCCTGTACCGTCATCGTGAAAAGAGACGCAAGCCGAAGCACCCTTCTCCGTGAGGAACTCCCCGCTCAAAACGAAATTCTTGTAGTCCCCCTTGAAGCGGTGGACAGAGCCCATTGTCACCTCGATTTCCTTGCCAGCGCAGGAAACCATGGAGACCGCGACCGCGGCCGCGGCCAAAAACTTAGTTAAACCGTAAGTTCCCATTGTCTATTTGAAGTTCATTATATTGGCTATGACCTCCTCCGGATCGTCAGTGATCGACAGGATCAGGTTCTTGTAGACCCCGCGCGAGAGAAGATCCTCAAGCAAGGGATAAACAGGGATTGTCTCACTGAAGAAAGTCTTGCCGAAAAACACCATCGGACTGGCGTAACCAAATGACTCATAGTGATTCTGGGCGGCATCCTGGAATATCTCCTGCATAGTCCCCGCAGAGCCGGGAGAGTAGATGATCCCGCCTTTGGAGATGGTCAGGAGGATGTCCTCCCTGACACTGTTCATAAAGTATTTGGCTATGTCGGTAGCGAGCGGAGTCGACGGCTCGTGACCATAGAACCAGGTCGGGATACCCAGGCTGCGATAAATCTCCTGGGGATATTTGTTCCTCACCTGGAAAGCTGTCCTCAGCCAACCTGGATCCTTGAACGTGGGGGCAACCCCGAGGATAGCCAAGGCATCGTCCAGCTCCTCGGAAGTTCTGCCGGCCATCCAAGCCCCGAGATGCGTGGCCTCCATGGCTCCCGGACCTCCGCCGGAGGCCATCAGTTTCCCTTTCTCAGTCAGGCTCTTGCTGATGTACGCGATGGTGGCGTAATCCGCGTCCGTCCTCTTCAAGGCGTGTCCTCCCATCACCGCCACGACCTGCCTCTCATCAAACCGGCTGAGGAAGTCGTTCATAGCCTCGCCGATCGCGTGGTCGTGGAGTGAGCGTCCGAGAGTCTCCCTGATGTTGTCGCTCTCCTTCCCTTTGGCGATGTAGTCTGAGTAGACCTTCGAGTCGAAACAGTTGGTGAAAGTCTCCTCGTTGTCAGGATCATACCCCTCGTAAAGAATATCAGCCGAGTAAAGCTTGCCGCGGAACACATTGTATGGCATCCCCATACGGGGGAAAACGAGGCATGAGGAGCCGATCCCGTCCTCCAGTTCCTTGGGAATCTCACAGCCAAAGAAGAAACAGTCCGAGAAACGGTGCCTGGCAGCGATATACTGCGGAGCCTTGCGGAAATCTATGTATTGGAAAACATAGTGAGTCACAAATCCCGTGGAGTCGGGAGCTGGAAGCTTGTCAAGACTCTCAATCTGCTTGTAAGAGGATGTGGTTGTCATCATGGCGATTCACGGAAACTTCTAATCGAATTGCGGCTTAAGGTACTCGCCGATCCGGTCGAGCCACGTGTAGCTGCCGGTCCCGGGAGAGGCGTTCAGCTGGAAGCAATGGGGCCGCAGAGCGAGGGTGTGCAGCTCGCACTGTATGCCCATCGCCCTCATCTTCTCCCAAGTCTTGACAGAATTCATCGCGGCCCAGCCGTCCGCGTCACCGTGGATGAACAGCATCGGGGCCGTGTCCAGGTCGAACGAGAACTCTGGAACCAGGATGGCGGAGTCATCATTGCCGCCGGAGGTGTTGGGGGCCTCTGCCCCGTCCGTCAGGGAATACGCCGGATAGATCCCTATCCCCCACTGTACGTTGCAAGGTATCTTGTCCAGGTCGTCGATAGGGTAATATGACCTGTGCCTCGACGATGTGACTCCCATAAGGGTCAGGTGACCTCCCGCGGAGGAGCCCATGATACCGATCCGGTCCGGATCAAGACCCTTTGAGGCGGCCTCGCTACGGACTATCCTGATCGCCCTCTGGAGATCCTGCCACGCGGTCGTGTGCTTCGACAGTCCTGTGGTCGGACGAGGGGTGCGATATTTCATGGTGACAACGGCCATACCCTTGGCGTTCAGATATTTCCTTGCCGGGGCAACCTCAAAGCTGTCAGGGTCATTGCCGGTGTAGGATCCGCCCGAATAGATGATCTGGATGGCGGTTGTCTTGAGCTCGGAGGGAATATACCACTCGATATATGGCTCGCACTGTTCCGGCTGCGGATCCGGCATCCTGCCTTCCGGCCAGACATTCTCGGCAGTCTTCGCGACTCCGGGAACATCGGCACTGAAGCGGTCCATAATATTCTCCGGCTCGGCGAGAGACCCGAGGAAACCCATCTGGGTCATGAACTCTATCGCCCTCTCGAAACCGAACGCGCCATGACCCTTGCCGGGGTACAGGTGGAGCTCGGCGGGGATTCCCATGCGGCGAAGCTGCCTGTATACTTGTGTCGAGCCATTCGGGGAGTAGGGATCCAGGCCGCCGTGATGAAGGCTCATCGGGCAGGTCTTCTCATCGAACTTGAACACCTCGCTGAGTCTCACATCCGTACCGTAGCCTTCCCTGTAGGCGGGGGTGCCGGTCTCCCCGTCTGTCGTGACATACGCCGGGGCGTTGACAATGGCCCAATTGATGTGGCAGGGAACCTCGTCCAATTTGTCGATGGGCTCATAGGCCGGGGTCTGTGAGCTGGTCGCCAAGAGCAGGGCGAGATGGGAACCAGCAGACATAGAGACAGTTCCTATCTTTTCCGGGTCGAAGCCTCTCTTGGCGGCCTCCAAGCGTACCATACGGACAGCCCTCTGACCGTCCTCCCAAGCGCTCTGGTAGACCGGTAGCCCTACCGGACGGGGCGTCCTGTAGACGAAATTCACGCACTGCACGCCGATCTTGGTGAGCTCCTTCTGCCAGTAGTCGACAAGATCCACATCGCAGCAGCTGTTGTAGGCACCGCCGGAAATCAGAATCATACAGACATCCTTTCGGACAGACGGATCCGGGGCGTCATACCACTCCAGATAGGCTACCTGATGCTTGGCGGGCTTGAAACCCTTGACCTCAACCTCGTTTGTCATGGCGGCGATCTGGTGATCCTGGTGATCAGGCATCTTGCCCTTCGGCCAGATGAGTTCCCTTTCCAAGGCGAAAGCCTGGACTGAGCAGAGAGCGAGAACTAAAGCGAAAAACTTTCTCATATTCATAAATCAATGATTATTCGGGAATTATGTGCCACACGGCAGAGGACTTAGGCTCCGGAAGGTTGATCTTTATCCCCTCTGAGGCGAGCGAAGCTCCGGTCTTGACAAGGGTCTCCCCCGTGTCCTCGTTAGTGAGAGTATAGCGCCTTGAGGAATCGAGGAACCCCAGTTTGGCGGTGTATTCCGGCTCCTGGCAGGTCTCCTGGCGGAAAGCCTGGAGGACAGCCTCATCTGTCTCCCTGTCATGCCACGCGATGGCCGTCCAAGAGGAGTCATCTTCAGGCTTATGCCATGGAGTCAGGGGATACATATCCTTGACCAGCAAGTGGTTGTACTTCTTCCACTCTCCGAAAGTGGCCCGCAGGCGGTCATAATCGAGCTCAACATCATGGGTGAATACCTCGGAGATATTGTACACCGGCAGCCATGAGGCTCTTGTGATGTAGAAAGTGCTGCCTCCTGCCACGCCAGGCTCAAGCTCGTCCTCAGACTCCTTGGTGTTGGCTCCATGGAAGGGAACCCAGCGGTTGAAAGAGGTTGTCATGGAAAGGCGCAGCGCGGTCGTGGTGCGATCGTAGTCGCTGCGCATGAATGGAAGGCTGCGGCGGAGTGACTCGATGTCGTAGCGGCCGCCTCCCGAGGCGCAATTATCTCTGAATGTGCACTTTCCGTTATTGGCGCAGAAGTCGATGATCCTGTCCCATAACTCATAATGTCCCTGTATGGCGAGATTCTCGGTGATGCCGGTCCTGGGCATGTCAGTCTTCTCGGCCTCCTTCGCGTCGAACGCCTTCCAAGCCTTTACGGGGTTGGAGTTGTTGTCCTCGCGGAAGAGGTCGACCCCGTTCTCACCCATCATCTTGGTGATCCTGCCGAGTGTCCACTCGAGGCAGTCCCGGTTGCCCAGATTGCTCGTGTAGCGGTTTCTCCAGTAATAGTCCGCCCACTCGGGATTGTACCCGAAGTTCTTGGCGAGGTCGTCCACATCGCAGACGCTCTCAGGCTCGAACCACACGAGAACCTTCATCCCGGCCTCGTGGCAAGCCTCGTTGGACTCCAGGAATGTCTTGCCCGGCCACTTCACCGGATCCAGTTCCCACGAACCGACCGTCCCGTACCAATCAGACGGCACTGTCTTCCCTCTCGGGTCGAGATACCATCCGGCGTCAAACCACCTGAAATCAGGGACGACATCCTCATAGACAAGACGTTCCAAAGTCCGCTTCCAAGTGTAGAACCTCTCCGAGATCGACCCGTCAGAGTTGGGAAGACCCGTGTCGGAGGCAAAACAGGTGGTGGAGAAAGGCTGGATAGGGGTACCTTTGGCGTCAGCCGAGGGCATGTTGTATTTGAGGAACCACTCCCTCCAGAGGTTGGTCGCGTCGTCCCTGTCCCTGCCTTTGTAGGGCAGCATCACCACGAGAGCGGTGCGGACTTTCTCACCAGGGAGCAGCACAGTGTTGAAACCGAGGCAATTGGCCGCGGTCCAACTGGTAACATCGCCCTCGGAGCGGAACTCCGCGCTCCAAGTTCCTGCCCAGCCCAAGGCGAGCAGCGTGCCCCCGTCCCCGTGGACAAGGTCGAAATACGGGAAATAAACGTGGGTCGCCCGCCCGAAGGTGGACACGAACGAGACCGTGGTGTCCCTGAGCGGGGTCTGGTAGTCGGCGTACTTGTTCGTGTGGTCCCCGAGGCAGCCCCTCAACACCGGATCGCTTCCATGGAAATCAAGCGAGACACTGTTGACCTCGGAAAGGGCCTTGCTCGGAGCCGACCCCGTGTTCTCGAACCAGAGGGTATACTCCAGTTCCCCGAACTCATTGTTGAGAAAGGCCTCCAGAGTGGCTGTAAGGTTATCATCAATACGGAAAACAGCCTTCAGAGACTTTCCAGAAGCCGTTGATCCACAATCTTTTGAAAGAAGGTCAAAGCCTTGAAGCCCCCTCACTGCCTCACCGCCGTAAACGAAAGAGAGCGGGACAGAGGCCGGATCCTCCACCCATTTCCCGAACAATCCTGTCCCGGTCTGGAAGTCGGCGCAGGGCCTGTCGGTTGGCGAGACAACGCCTTTGGAGGATTTGAACATGTCTCCTTCTGAGCAACCGGCGAGCAGGAATAAAAAACAAAACAGAGTGAAAACAATCTTTCTCATCACGGAATAATATGCGGTTATTCAAAGATAATCACTATTTTTATATGTTCGCTTAAAAACCTGATTTATTAATCGCCAAGAGTATGAGAAAAATCATCACAGCCTTATCCGTTCTCCTGCTTTTGCCCGCCCTCACCGCGCGGGCCGGGAAGATCGTCACCGACAGCATCAGCAGCGGCATCCTCGGAGCCGAGATCAAGTACAATGTCTACCTCCCGGACGGTTTCGACCAGTCCGTGAAACAGTATCCTGTGGTCTACCTGCTCCATGGCCTTTACGGCACCTACCAGGACTGGGAGCAGAAAGGGACGATGAAAGAAGTGGCCGATGAGCTCATCCGCTCCGGCGAGGCTTCCGAGATGGTCATTGTCATGCCCAACGCCGGCGATCCGGACATCCACAATGTCTACAACGGCTATTTCAACATGCCCGGTTGGAACTATGAGGACTTCTTCTTCAAGGAGCTCATCCCGGCCGTAGAGAAGAAATACCGCGGAGTCGGGGACAAGGGCCACCGCGCCGTTATGGGCCTCTCCATGGGAGGGGGCGGCAGCACCGTCTACGCCCAGCGCCATCCCGAAATGTTCTCCAGCTGCTATGCCATGAGCGCCTGGCTCGACCAGGACATCCCGGAAGACGTGGAGGAATCCAAGAAGGACAAATTCTACTACACCTGCAAGGCCGTCCGCGAGCACTCAGCCCTGGATTATGTGGACAAGGCCGATGACGCCACCTTGGAAGCTCTCAGGAGCGTCAAGTGGTTCTTCGACTGCGGAGACGACGACTACCTCGTGCGCCTGTCCTTCAATATTCACATGAAGATGATGGCAAAAAGAGTCAAGGATGAGCTCAGGGTCCGTGACGGAATCCATAACTGGGAATACTGGCACACGGCCCTCCGCACCGCCCTGCCTTTCGCCTCAAGGAGTTTTTTTGAGTCATGAGACACATCCTCGCGTTTTCCATCCTGGCGACATTGTTTTCCTGCACAGATCCGGCAAGTAACAAGATGGTGGGGAAAGTATCCCCTGAGACTATCCGCGAATACGAGTACTCCTATTCCGGGACAATGATGTGGTACATCACCTGGCACAGGATAGAAAAGGGCGAGGACGGCCACCTGAGGCTCCTGCACTCTTCCGGATGCGAGCCGGACATTACGATATACAGGTGCCCTGACGACGCCTTGGCTAAAATTGACGGGATGGTCCGGAAATATAAGCTCTGGAGACTGGAGAACTCATATTCTCCCAAGCTCCAGATTCTGGACGGCCACATGTGGCACACCTACATAGGATATGACCGGGCCTCCATCTCGACAGGCGGGTCAAACGCATGGCCGGGAGGGAAGTTGGCCGCCGGGCTGTCCGCCATCGAATCCTACGTCCAGTCCATCATCGACTCCTCGACCGAGGCCGACATCATCGGCACCGACACCCACGCCAACCGCTGAGCCATGCCTTTGCCAGTGGCGCTGCCAGTCTGGATGGCGGGACCACTGCCACCCTCGGCACGTTA
>JAFVED010000138.1 GCA_017478125.1 Bacteroidales bacterium
AGAGCGATTCCTACGAGTACCTGGCGCTGCCGGTGGGCGTCGCCTACGGGACAGATGTCGACCACGCCAGGAAGGTGATCCTGAAAGCTTTGAAGCCTTTGTGCAGGCCGGACAAGTTCGGGCGTGAGACAGTGAAACCAAGTTACGGGATCAAGGTGACACTCAATGGGTTCGGGGACAGCAGCGTGGACCTTGTCGTCAAGCAGTACATACTTGTGGACCAGCGCTACAACTATGTCTCCCGCGCCAATGAGATTATCTACAAGGCTCTTTCCGACAATGACATCCAGATTCCTTTTCCGCAAGTGGATGTCCATATTAAGCCTGATTCGGAAACAGATTAAAATCAATTCGTTATGGTGAATATGGCCATTTTTGTCTCCGGTGGGGGAACTAATTGTGAGAACATAATCAAGTATTTCGCGGGATCTGATCTGGCCCGGACCGCTTTGGTGGTCAGCAACAAGGCCTCTGCCGGGGCGGTCGCCAAAGCGGAAAGGCTCGGGGTTCCCGTCAAGATCGTCACCAAATCCGCTCTTGACGACCCGGATGTTATATTGCCTGTCCTCAGGGATTATTCGGTGGACTTCATTGTCCTGGCTGGCTTTCTGCTGGTGATCCCCGGCTTCCTGATAGATGAGTATGACCACCGGATGATCAATCTCCATCCGGCCCTTTTGCCAAAATTCGGGGGTATCGGGATGTATGGCCACCACGTCCATGAGGCCGTAAAGGAGGCGGGGGAGACCGAGACCGGGATGACGGTCCACTGGGTCACCAGGGAGGTTGACGGTGGCGGCATAATCGCCCAGTTCCGGACTCCTTTGTCTCCGGATGACACACCTGATGACATAGCCGCCCTCGAGCACGAGCTTGAGATGGAGCATTTCCCTCGGGTGATTGAGAATTTGCTTGCCGAGAGGATGATTTGAGACGGAAACTCACTATATTCGCGACTGGTCGTTTGAACTGTTGTTTTTTCGTGCTGGTATGGATGTGGTGATAACATATGTGGATGGAAGGGATCCCCTATGGAAGAAGGATTATGAGAAGGTTGTCGGAGGAGAGGTCCTTTCCAAACGTTTCCGGGACTGGGACACTTTGAGGTATTTGCTCAGGGGTGTGGGCAAGTTCATGCCGTATGTGCGTAAGGTGCACCTTGTGGTGGCCAGGGAGAGCCAGGTACCTGACTGGATCGACAGGAAGACTGTCCATGTCGTGCTTCACAGGGAAATCATTCCTGAGGCTTTCCTCCCCACATTCAACTCAAGCATGATCGAGATGTTTCTCCATCGTATCGGGGATCTCGATGAGAGGTATTTGTATTTCAATGACGACATGTTCGTTACGCGTCCTGTCCCTGAGGACGTGTTCTTCAAGGACGGCAAGCCTTCCATCGGGTTCCGTAAGGTTTTGTTCGGGGCCAGCCCATACAAGAGGCTCGTGTTCAAGTCCGACATTTTGGCGCGGGAGGCTCTCGGGATGTGTCCCGGCCTGGTCGCTGTCAGGCCGCAGCATGTTTGCTCGCCTATGCTCCGGAGTCTCTGCGAGGAGGTGTTTCTCAAGGTCGAGAAGAAGATAATGGCCTCTCTCACTCCTCTCCGTGATAAGCGGAATTACAACCAGTACCTGTTTCTGGACTATATGTATTATAGCGGGAATGCCGTGTCTAACCCATTGTCCAACAAGCATTTCTCACTTGCGGCCACATCTATTGGCAGGATTGCCCGCTTCATCGCCCGTCCGACTGAGAGTATGATGTGTGTCAATGATGTCAATATGGGCACCAGGCGTTTCTTGTCCATAAAGCCCCGACTGATCACCGCGCTTGGAGCCGCGTTGCCTGACGTGTCTGTGTATGAGTAACCCCAAGGTCTCCGTCATAGTCCCTGTATATTCGGTGGAGAGATACATACGCCAGTGCGTTGAGTCTCTCTGGGCGCAGGATTACGGCAATCTGGAACTCATTTTCGTGGATGACGGGTCTCCTGACAGGTCGGTGGACATACTTATGGAAATCCTTGAGGCCCATCCGGAGATGAGGGAGAGATCGCTGGTCATCAGGCAGGAAAACTCCGGTTTGCCAAAGGCTAGAATGGCCGGTCTGCGTGTCGCTACAGGGGATTTCGTCATTCATGTGGACTCTGACGACTGGGTGGAGCCGGATTATCTGAGCCAGATGGTCAGGAAAGCCGTCGAGGAGGATGCTGATATCGTGTACTGCGATTTTTTCAAGGAATATGAAGGCAAATCCCCCAGTATAGACCGCGAGCGCGACTTCTCGCCTTCAGACGGTCCCTCCGCTGTCAAGGCGCTGAATAACGGCGTGATCCGGGCATACATGTGGAATAAGCTGGTCCGCAGGGAGTTATATAACCTTGACGAGATGATTGTCCCCATAAGGGGATACCATGAGGACATTGTCTTCCAGACGCAGATCATGTATCCGGCCTCCAAGTGCGTCCATCTGGGCAAGCCTCTATACCACTACCGCCGCAGAAGGTCCGGCTCTCTGACGAGGGTATCCCTGATAAAGTCCCGGCACCATTCGGCCGAGAATATGCTTCATCTGTATGACAGCCTCCCCAAGGACAGGGGGCCGGTCTCCGCTTGCGGCATCTATATTTTGCTGAGGGCAGGATGGTACTGCTGTATCACACTGTGGTTCAAGAAGCTGGCCGCTTATCCTGACGCGGTGGACACCCTGGCCCGGATGGATTATATCCGTGGTTGCCGGGTTCCGGTCGCGAAGCAGGTCTACACCAAATTTTGCTGCGCGCTGATCAAACTTTTCAGTTAGGCATTATCGATCCGCCGCCTATCGCTTTGAGGAGACTGTCCTGATATGCCTCGCCGATCGGGATCCTGTCTTTGCCGATGATGATGTGGGAGCGCTCTATGGCCTCGATCTTGGACATCTGGACTATGTACGATTTCTGGACTCTCACGAAGCGGTCTGATGGAAGCTGCTCCTCAAGGGTTTTCATCCGCGTCAGGGTGAGGATGGGATCGCTCCCGTCGGCCAGGTGGATCTTCACGTAGTCTTTGAATCCCTCGATGAAGGTTATCTTGTCAAGATCGACCTGCCGCAGCCGGTACTCAGTCTTGACGAATAAGCTCTTTGGACGGTCCGGGCGCATATAATTGCCATTGCCGGATGGGCGCTCGCCGCCGTCGTTCCCTACGCTTCGCGCCCTATCCGGGTAAATGCCCCGCCCCTCCGGCATGACCGTTCCCGGCTGTCCGGCATAATCCGCGGGGCAAATGACCGAGTACGCGTGTTTGGCGGACTCGAGGAAGTCCTCGTAGGAGACCGGCTTGAGAAGATAGTCAAGGGCATGGACCTTGAACCCCTCGACAGCGTATTGGCTGAAGGCTGTCGTGAAGATGATCCTGGTTCCTTCCGGCAGCATCCTTGAGAGCTCCATCCCGCTGAGACCAGGCATCTGGATGTCGCAGAAAAGGAGGTCAACAGGATTGTTTTGGATGAACTCGAAAGCGGAGGTGGCGCTTGGGAACGATCCTCTGAGCTCCAGGAACGGAGTCTTCTTGACATACGACTCCAGCAGCTGGAGAGCAAGAGGCTCGTCATCGATTACTATGCAACTTATGTTTCTCATCCGGGAATGGTTTGGGTGGTGTTGATTTTCAGAAGGGCGCGGTAGAGATTCCGAGTCTTGCCGTATTCGAAAGCGTAGCTTCCGGGATACAACATGTCCAGACGCCGGCAAAGGTTCTTGATCCCGATTCCGGATCCGCTCCTGTCGCTGTCATCTTTAGGGAAGGCTGTGTTCTCGACCAGGCAGACCACATAGTCCCCATCCTCTCTCAGGTCGACTTTTATGGCCGACGGCTCGCTGGGCGATATGCCGTGCTTGAAAGCGTTCTCCACAAGGGGGATGAACAGCAATGGAGCGATCTGGCGGTCCGCTCCCGGAGCTGGAAGTGTGACATCTATCTTTACGTCAGGCGAGCAGCGCATGCTCATCAGCTTTATGTAATCCTTCAGGAACACGGCCTCCTCGCTGAGGGCGACAGTGGGTTTCTCGCTGTCGTACAGGACGTAGCGGAGCATTCCGCTGAGGTCGTGCACAGCCTCCTGGGCCTTATCCTGGTCGACCTGGATCAAAGAGTAGATGTTGTTCAGGGTGTTGAACAGGAAGTGCGGGTTGACCTGGCTCTTGAGCGTGGCCAGCTCAGCCTCGGCGGCCGCTTTCTCCATCTCGCCGCGTCTTTTCTCGTCCTTGTACCACCGCTCTGTCATCTTGACCGCCACTGCCACGCCGATGATCCCCATATAGATCATGGTGTTGCGGGCGATGAAACTCAAGCGGTCAAGTGTGCCGCGCGGCCCTCTCGGCCATCCGGGACCGCCAATAGGGGCGGGGTCGCCAGGCCTGCCCGGTCCCCCTGGCCTGGCGGGCCTGAACGGATTGAATGGTCCCGGTTCTGACGGTACCGGGAACACGTGCGAGTGGACCATGTGGACAATGACGCTGGCAGTGGCTACCAACAGGATGTTCCAAAGGATGAACATCCCGGTCCTTTTTTGGTACAGATACTTCTTTATCAGCAGGAAGTAGTTGATATAGAATACTATAAGAAATGATATGAGAGTCGGCAGGAATCGCCACAGATCTACCCCTCCGTGCAGGGGATGACCAGGCCTCGGGGAGAAGAACGGCATTCCGAACAGCACGACCCATATCGCTATGTGCAGCAGCCATGTGTAGTTCCTGGTGTTTTCTTCCTTGCCCATATTCGCGAATATAAGAATTTATTCGTAGCGGAGAGCCTCGATGGGGTCGAGGTTAGAGGCTTTACGGGCGGGATACCATCCGAAGAATATCCCGATCACAGTACAGACCGCGAAGGACAGGATTATGCTTCCGGTCGAGATCGAGATGGGATAGTTCAGGAGTATCTTGACGACATAGGCGGCCACAACCCCGAGCAGCACACCGATCACTCCTCCTGCCACACTCAGGAGCGTCGCCTCGATGAGGAACTGGGAGAGGATGTCGCGGCTCTTGGCCCCGATGCTCATCCTTAGGCCTATCTCCTTAGTCCTTTCCGTGACACTGACATACATGATGTTCATTATGCCTATTCCTCCCACAATCAATGAGATGGCCGCGACCGCGGCGAGCAGGGTGCTCATCATGTCGCTTGTGCTGGTCATCATCGACGAGAGCTCTTGCTGGGAGCGGATGTTGAAATCGTCCTGGGCATCCTCCTTCAGTTTGTGGTTCTCCCTCAACACGGATGTGATCTCCTCGATAGCCTTGTCGGTGTATTCCTCGCTCAGGGCTGAGCAAGTGATTCCCTGAAGGTATGTCACGGCCTGAAGCCTTTTCATCACTGTCGTGTACGGCGCGAACATCAGGTTGTCCTGGTCCTGTCCCATGCTGTTCGTCCCTTTGCTTTCCAGGACACCGACGATCCTGAACGGTACGCTTCCGAAGCGGATCACCTTTCCGACGGGGTTTCCTCCATCCGGAAACAGCTCATCTACAACGGTTTTGCCTACCACGCATACCTTTGCCGACGTGTGGATGTCCTGGTCCGAGAAGATGTCCCCGTCCTTGATTTTGTAGCCCCGGATGTCGAGATAGTCCGGAGTCACGCCAGTGACTGAGGTGGGAGTGTTATTGGACCCGTACACGGCCTGTCCTGAAGAGTTGACGGTGGGGGAGGCGAGGGAGATGTGTCCGCATTTGTTGAGAATATCCTCGAAGTCCTTGACTTTCAATGTCTGCATGTCATCTCCGCTCATCCTGACCCCGCCTCTTCTCTCCGCTCCGGGGGAGATCATGATCATATTCGATCCCATCTCGCTGATCTCGGCCTGTATGCTCTTTTTCGATCCCTGTCCGATCGCCAGCATGGTGATGACTGAACCGACACCGATAATGATTCCAAGCATTGTGAGGAATCCTCGGAACTTGTTGTTATTGAGCGCTTTGAGCGCTATTCTGAAAAGGTTGGCGAAATTCATTGTACTCAGTCTTTTTCTTCCGGCAGGGAGGAAAGTGCTTCCGCGGCGTCGAGGACATCGGCATTGTACTCGTCGCTTATGACCCTCCCGTCCCTCAAGGTGATCGTCCTTGTGCTGTATGAGGCTATTTCCGGATTGTGCGTCACGAAGATGATTGTCCTTCCCTCTGAGTGAAGCTTCTGGAACAGGACCAGTACCTCGAAGCTTGTGCGTGTGTCGAGATTTCCCGTGGCCTCGTCGGCGAGGATGACCGCCGGGTTGTTCACAAGCGCCCTCGCGATAGCCACCCTCTGCATCTGGCCTCCGGACATTTGGTTGCTCTTGTGCTCCAGCCTGTCTCCGAGGCCTACAGCTTTCAAGGCCTCGACGGACATCTCATAGCGTTCTTTTTTCGAATACTTCGGGTTGTACATCAGAGGCAGCTCGACATTCTCGATGGCTGTGGTCTTCGCGAGCAGGTTATAGTTCTGGAACACGAAGCCGATCTTGCGGTTCCTCAGGGTCGCCCTCTGGTCCTTGTTCATGCTCCTGACCGCGGCGCCATCGAGATAGTATTCTCCGGAGGTCGGGGTGTCCAGGCATCCGAGGGTGTTCAGCAAGGTGGACTTCCCGGATCCGGAGGTTCCCATTATGGTGACAAACTCACCCTCCATGATGCTGAAAGAGATTCCCCTCAAGGCGTGCACAACCTCGGAGCCTACATTAAAGTCCCGCTTTATGTTCTCCAGTCTTATTACTTCTTTATCCATGACTTACTTCTTCTGTGAAGAGCCGTTACGGTTATTGCCGCCGCCCCCTCTGGGACCAGGGGCGAAAGGACTCCTCTCCACTGTCTCTTGTTTCTTGGGTGTCTGGGCCGAAAGTCCGGTGACCACCACGTCACCTTCCTTGAGGTCACCGCTGATCCCGGTGCGGTCTCCGCTGGTGTTGCCTGGAGCGACCTGTACCGGGACGATCGATCCTGACCTTTTTACCCATACGGTCTTTGTGGACTCGCTCCTCGCCGGTTCTCCGCCGATCGTGATCCCGATTTCTCTCATAATCTCTGGATCAGGGTTGAATCTCAGGGCTTTTGTCGGAACCGAGAGCACATCATCTTCCTCAAGGGTAAAGATCGTGATGGTGGCCGTAAGCCCTGGTTTCACTTTCAGGTCTGGATTTGGAGCGTTGATCACGACCTCATAGGTGACCACATTGGAGGTCGTGGTGGCCTCAAGCCTGACTTGCCTGACCCTGCCCTCGAAAACGTCGTCTGGATAGGCGGCGACAGTGTAGGTGACTCTTTGCCCTTCCTTGACTTGTCCGATGTCAGCCTCGTCCACGTTGGCGATCACCTGCATGTCAGTCAGGTCCTTGGCTATCGTGAACAGGGTCGGGGTGGAGAATCCCGCGGCCACGGTCTGTCCCTCCTCAACCGACTTGCTGATGACAACCCCGTCGATCGGTGAGGTGATCGTGGCGTAAGAGAGATTCCTCTTGACCTTCGTGTATGACGCCTGGGTCTGGGAATACGCGTTCCTGGCGCTCTGGTACTGGTATTGCGCCTGGTCGAACTCGGAGTCGCTGACCAGCTCTTTGTCGTGGAGAGTCTTCATGCGGTTATATTCCTTTTCCTGGTACTCGAATTCCGTCTTCGCCGTGGCCAGCTGGGCATTGGCCGCCGAAAGCTCCGCCTGGAGGTTGACCTTGTCCATCTCGGCGATCACCTGTCCGGCTTTCACCGCGTCATTGTAATCAACATAAAGCTTGCTGATTATTCCGGACACCTGGGTTCCGACTTCCACTTTCGTCACAGGCTCGACTGTCCCTGTGGCTGTGACTGAGCTGGATATGTCAATCTTCAGGACCTCGGCGGTCTCGAGACTGACGCTTTCTCTCCCGGTCGGCCGGAACACCAACCAAAGGATCACGGCCGCGGCAATAATCCCTATGATAGTCCATAATGTCTTCTGTTTCATGTCTTTATCCTTTGATGTTATATTTTCCTTGATAGATATCGAGAAGGATGTTCCCCAGCAAGGCGTTGTACTTTGCCTGCAGGAGGGAGACCCTGGCGTCC
Source organism: Bacteroidales bacterium (assembly GCA_017478125.1). Taxonomy (GTDB): domain Bacteria; phylum Bacteroidota; class Bacteroidia; order Bacteroidales; family UBA932; genus Cryptobacteroides. The sequence continues at coordinate 8,058 of JAFVED010000138.1, forward strand.
AGAAGGCTGTTCTGCGCGCTGATCATCTCGACAGTGTTCTTCTTTCCCACCTTGAAAGCCTCGGAGGTGTACTCGTAGCTTTGCTCGGCGTATTTGACCTGCTCTTTGGCCGAGATGTACCGCGACCTCGCCGATACTGCGTCAAGGTAGGCGCTCTCAACCTCTTTCAGGAGGGCTTTCCCGACGCTTATCTCCTGGAGCCTGGTGTTTTCGGCCGCGATCTTTGCCTTGTTGACCGCTGTTCTCGCCCGTCGGCCCTGCAGGATGGGGATGCTGAGGTTCAGGCCGATGCTCTCGCTGAAATTCTTCTCGATCTGGCTGGCTATAGTGGAGCTGGACCCTGAGACATTGGTCGTGCTCACGCCGGCGCTGGCGGACAGAGAGGGGATGGCGCTCGTCTTGGCCTGCCTGACCGCCAGGTCGGCGGCGTCCACGCTCAGCCCGGCTTTCTTTATTTCCGGCATGGCCTCCATAGCCTCGTTGTAGACCTCCTCTTTTGACGGTAAAAGCGTGAGTATCTCTGCCTCCTCGTCTTCAGGGGCGGCCAGGGCGATCTCATCATTGATCCCGAGCTCAAGAAGCTGTTTGAGCTGGAGAAGACTGTTGTCCAGGGTGACTTTAGCCGAGGTGATCTGGTACACGTCACTCGCGTGCTGGCTCACGAGCAGTGCCACATCCACTTTGCTCAGCTCACCGGCGTTCTTCATCTCCACAGCCCTGTCCAAAGCCGCTCTGGACGCTCTCTCATTGCTTTCGCTGACCGAGACGGCATCCCTGGAGTAGAGGCACTGGACATAGGCCTGGACTATCGCTATCACGATGTCGTTGGCTGTCTCCTGGACAGCGAGGGAGTCGATCGAGTTTTGCACACGCTGTTGCCTGAGCGCTGTGCGAAGGCTCCCCCCGTTCCAAAGGGTAACACCGGCATTGAGCCCGTAATTGCCTGAGTAGCTGGTTGATTTGGAGGTGCTGTAGACATTCGAGCCCACCACCGAGCTTGTGCCAGTGTCTGAAAATGGCCGGTTTGAAAGGCCCTGGCTTGCCGAGGCGCTTAATGATGGAAGCATGGCCGCTTTGGCCTGGTAGGTGTCCTCAAGACCGGAATAATAACTGTTCCTGCTCTGTTGGAGGGAAATGTTGTTCCCGATAGCGTATGCGACGCAATCCTGAAGTGTCCACACCTTGGTTTGGCCATAGATGTTTACTCCGGTTATCAGCGCTGGAACAGTTATCGTCAGAAGAATCAATAACTTTCTCATGTCTCTTGTCTTTGTTTTTGTCCGTTCGCGCCAAAAATAGTGTTTATGTATCTCATATCTAATAATATTCGACAAAAAGCGCTCTTCGCTCGACGAAAAAACTTATATTTGGATCATGAAGTACCTGAAGTTTGCCTTTTTAGTGCCGGTGGTGGTCAACCTGGTGGCCCAAGTGACCGGATCCTGGTCATTGGGAGCCTGTTCAAAGCCTCTGCTGATGCCCCTGCTGGCTCTCTCCGTCTATATTTTGGCGAAGGAGCATGATGTCCGCGGACGGAGGGTGCCGCTGATAATCCTCGCCCTTCTTTCCGGCGCCGTCGGAGACATCCTTTTGCTCCTGGGCGGATCGGGATCTTTCATGGCGGGGATGATCGCTTTCCTGGCCGGACACATCCTGTATTTCTCAGTGATACCTTCTCCCTGGAAAGTGAGGGGAGTATCCGGCAAGATCCTTTCGCTGCTGCTGTTGGCCGCTCTACTGGCGACCGTCCTGATTCTCGCCTGGCGTTTTCATCCCGGGGGCATCATGGCCGTGGCGGTCAAAGTGTACGCCTGCGCTTTCGCGTTTCTGATCCATGCCTGTGTCGTGGCCGCCATTGACCGGCGGCGTCCGTTGTATTTCCTGACGGCGGCGGGTTTTGTCATTTTCGCCCTCTCAGACGTTTTCGTGGCGGTGGGTGCTTTCACTGATCTTAGTATAAGCCACCGCGGCCTGATCGTCATGTCGGCCTACATTCTGGCCCAGGTGATCGTGGCTTTGTCCCTTACATGGGTGGAGATCAATGATCTTGAGAAGACGGAATACGGGATCCGGGCGAGGAGGATCTACGCCCTTTGGGATGGTATCAAGGCGCGTGAGAAGGAGTTCATCGCCGCGTTCGAGAAGGACTTCGGGAAGGGAGAGTTCGAGTCTTACACCACGGAGATAGGCTACCTTTACACCGACTTCCGCCATATCCTGTCTCACCTTAGGGACTGGATGGAGCCGAGAGCCGTGCCGACGCCTGTCGTGCTGTGGCCGGCGAGGAGCAGGATTATTTCCGAGCCCTATGGCAAAGTCCTGGTCATCGGTCCGTTCAACTATCCTCTCCACTTGGTCGCCGCTCCTCTGGCCGCTGCCCTTTGCGCCGGGAACACGGCGGTGGTGAAGCCTTCGAGGCAGACTCCGAATGTGTCGGGGATCCTATCTGGGATGCTTGAGGAAATATTTGATCCTGAGGTGGTTGAGGTGATTCCGGACTCAGTCTCGAACGAGGAGATGCTCTCCAGGAGATATGATTATATATTCTTCACCGGAAGCCCGGGGGTAGGGAAGATCGTGATGGAGGCTGCGTCCAGACATTTGACTCCGGTGACTCTTGAGCTCGGCGGGAAAAGTCCGGCGATCGTCTGCGCTTCCGCTGATGTGAGGCTCGCTTGCGAGCGGATAGCCAAGGGAAAGTTCCTGAATGCCGGACAGACTTGTGTGGCTCCGGACTATGTGCTTGTCCATCAGTCGGTCCATGATGAGTTCATCTCCACCATGCGTTCTGTCATCAAGGACTTCTTCGGCGACATCCGCACCCGTCCAGCCGACATGACTCTGCTCGCTACCCGGCACCATTTCGACAGGGTATTGTCGCTCATCCCTCGGCCGGTAGATGCCAGCTCCGGTGGCTCGACCGCCTCGCTAAGCGAAGCTCCGGTCCCCCCTCTTAACGTGCCGAGGGTGGCAGTGGTCTCGCCATCCGCACTGGCTGCGACCGGTAAAGTGGTGATCGGGGGATATGCCGATCCGTCAATCAATTATATTTCGCCGACGGTGATCGACGGATGCGGATGGGACGACCCGGCGATGGCGGAGGAGATTTTCGGGCCGGTGCTTCCGGTGATCGGATTCACCGACCTCCAGACTGAGGTGATAGACAAAGTGAGGGCGGGGGAGAAACCGCTGTCCTTGTACATATTCAGCAAGAACCGCCGGGAGCTCCGCTCTGTCCTGTCGCAGGTGTCATTCGGCGGAGGATGCGTCAACGACACGGTGATGCATCTCGGCAACGAGAACCTGCCGTTCGGCGGTGTCGGGAACTCCGGTATCGGCTCGTATCACGGTCGCCAGAGTTTCCTGACCTTCTCTCACCAGAAATCGGTCCTCCTCAAGTCGTCATGGCTGAATTTCGACCTCCTCAAGCCACCTTACGGCAATATGCTCAAGCTTATCCGGAAAGTTTACAAATAGCTATTATTCAGAATTATGAGAATCCGTCATTTCCTTATCGCCGCCTCAGTCTGCCTGGCGGCCTGCTCCTCCCCCGAAGACGGGTGGAAGCTCGTCTGGACCGAGAATTTTGACGGTCCCGAGCTCGACAACTCATCCTGGAGCCGTGTCGGGACCGGCCGCAGTGACTGGAACGACATGATGTCGCTCCGCCCGGACCTCGCTTACATCGAGGACGGCCAGCTGGTCCTTGTCGGCAAGAGCAACGACCATTCGTCCGGCGACACCACAGCCTTCGTCACAGGGGGAATCCACAGCAAAGGAAAGAAATCTTTCGCCCTCGCCAAGTATGAGATCAGGGCCAAGTTCAACAGCGCCGGAGGCTTCTGGCCGGCCTTATGGCTCATGCCTGACGACGACTCGCGCTGGCCTGACGGAGGCGAGCTGGACATCATGGAGCACCTGAACTCCGACCGGTTCGTATACCAGACCGTCCATTGCCATTACACCAAGAAGGTCGACGACAAGAATCCGGAGCATTACGCCACCGCCGAG
>JAFVED010000139.1 GCA_017478125.1 Bacteroidales bacterium
GTGGTGCGTCCCATGGTGCCACATGTCCCGCTCGGGTGCCCTTTCCGGCACCTGTGGTGCGTCCCATGGTGCCACATGTACTGCCTGGGCTCAGAGAAGATGTCCGAGGAAGCGGGCTTCTTCAGCGGGAGTCATGCCGCGGCGGGAGGCGTAGGAAGCGATGGCCTCGGGGGAGAGGTGGCGTATCTCGGGATAGGATGCGTTCAAGTGGACGAATATCAGTCCGCAGATGGAGGCTTCCGGGATCATGGCGCAGCTTTCCAGAAGCGTAATGCCAAGTCCGGCGGTGTCCCGGTCAAATGGACTCTGCCCGGCGGGATCTCTGCCATCCCGGTCGGCGGTGTCCCGGTCAGATGGACTCTGCCCGGCGGGATCTCTGCCATCCCGGTCAGTGGCGTCCCGGTTGATGCCGGACGAGCCGAGCAGCCGGAGGACATCCCGTTTCAGGGTGTGGTCCGGGCAGGATGAATATCCGATCGCCGGTTTGATGACTTTGGCGCCAGAAGCTTCTGGAATAGAATTATTTATGTAATCGTCAAGCCAGCTTGAGGCGGCCTCGGCCAAAGTCAGGATCACCGCCCGGCGCACCATCTCAGTTTCTCCCATTTCGGCGGTCAAGGCCGGTCCTGACGACCTTTCACCCGGATTGGACACGGAGCGTAGCGAGTCAGGACCGGGGCTTGCCGCCGAATCGACGTGATCAGAGCCTGGATGGACGCTTATAGCGAACATGCCCATGGGGGAGTCGAATCCATATTCGGAAGGGGGGACGAAATCCGCCAGGGAACGGCCTCCTGGCTGTCTGAACATCGGAAGGCGGAACGAGTCTGAAACAATGTCGTCCCCGTCGGAGTGGGCGCTGTCAAAACGCGCCGAGACCACGATCCGGCAGTCCCCGGATGCCTTCATGTCTTCCATGATCCTGACAGCCTCTCCCCTTAGGCGCCGGAACCCGATCCTGTCGCCGGAAGGTCTGATTCCGAGGATAATGGCGAATGTCTCCCAGTCGAAATGGCCTTCGACCTCGTCTATTTTCAAACGTATCGCGGGAATATCCCGGAACGGCATGCCCTTGATGAAACTCTCCGGACTGAACATGGAGGGCTGTGCCGTGGATGTAGGCCTGCCCTTGGAGGCCTCATAGGCCTCACGCAGCTGTCTTTGCTTCTCATGCTCTGCGGCTTCCGTGGCTTCCCGGTCAGCAACCAGCTTGCTTGCCAGCACAGCCGATGACGAGGCGTCTGAGCCGTAAAAAACGTGGTCATATAGAGGGGCCAGCTTGACCGCTGTGTGGACGGCTGAGGCCGCGGCTCCCCCTACCATCAGAGGGGTGTCCAGCCCCCTGGCTCTCATCTCGGAACAGAGCTGTTCCATCTGGTATAGCGATGGAGTGATAAGGCCGCTGACTCCGATTATGTCTGCGCCTGTCTCCCCGGCTTTTTGGAGAATGTCCGCGGCCGGTACCATCACCCCCAGGTCTGTCACGTCGAACCCGTTGCAAGTGAACACTATTCCTGTGATATTCTTGCCTATGTCATGGACATCGCCCTTGACTGTGGCCAACAGCGCCTTGGGTCTTGTGGAAGAGCCTGTGGCTCCTTCTCTCAGATGGGGCTGGAGTATCTCCACGGCGGCTTTCATGGTCCTGGCCGATTTCACGACTTGGGGGAGGAACATCTTTCCCGCGCCGAAAAGCTCCCCGACCCGGGCCATTCCGTCCATCAGGGGGCCGTCGATGACTTTGAACGCGTCGCCACCGAAGAGTCCAAGACATTCATTCAGATCTGTTTCCAGGCTCGACGTGTCTCCCTTTACCAGAGCCCTTTCAAGACGCTCCTCGACGGAGGGAGCATTGGTGAGTCCGGAAACCAAGCCGGTGGTATAGGTGGCTCCAACCGCCTCGCTTCGCTCGGCCCCACCGCTCGCTCCACTCCGTTCCGCTCCGGTCCCCCCTCTTCCGGGGTCCCCACCAAAGGAGGGGCAGTGCCCCCGTTGGGGGCTGTCGCTTTGCGACTGGGGGGGAGAAATGCCGGCAGCAAAGCTGCCGAGGGTGGCATGGGTTGGCCCACCTATACCACCGGCTTGGGCTGCTTCGGAAATCCCCTGGGCGAAGTCGATCAGCCGCTCAGTGGCTCCTGGGTCGGAGTCCAGGATCACGTCCTCTACCCTGCGGAGCAGCTCCGGCTCGATGTCGTCATAAATCATCAGCATTCCAGGGTTGACGATGCCCATATCGAGGCCAGCCTTGATGGCATGGTACAGGAAAACGGAATGCATGGCCTCCCTGACGGCGTTGTTGCCCCTGAATGAGAAGGACAGATTGGATATTCCTCCTGAGGTACGGCACCCGGGGAGGTTCCGTTTGATCCATCGGACCGCCTCTATGAAGTCAATCCCGTAGCGCTCGTGCTCCGGGATGCCGGTCCCGACTGGCAGCACATTGACGTCGAATATGATGTTCTCCGGTGAATATCCGGCCTTCTCTGTCAGAAGCGTGTATGCCCGCGAGCAGATGTCTATCTTTCTCTGGTAAGTCGTCGCCTGGCCTTCCTCATCGAAAGCTATGACTATTACGGCAGCACCTAAAGACTTGATTTCCCCCGCTTTCTGTAGGAATACTTCTTCTCCTTCTTTAAGTGAAATTGAGTTGACCACGCACTTCCCCTGGGCGTTCTTGAGGCCGGTCACCAGGGTGTCCCAATGGGATGAGTCGATCATTATCGCCGCCTTCGCGACCTCGGGCTCTCCGGCGATGTGGCGGAGAAACCTTTCCATCTCTAGCCTGGAGTCAAGCATCGCGTCATCCATGTTGATGTCGATGACGGTGGCTCCGTTCCCGATCTGCCCCGCGGCTACTCTCAGGGCCTCGCCGTAGTCTCCGGCGGCGATCAGGCGGGCGAATTTGCGGGAGCCGGCCACATTCGTCCGCTCTCCGATGTTCGTGAAGTTATTCTTCCGGTCTATCTCCACACTCTCCAAGCCGCTTACATACAACGGCTTACCACATTCTTGGCGTGCTCCGGTGGAAGTGTTGGTGAGTCCAGCCCATGCCGAGCGAAGCGAGGCGGTCGGACCACCAATAACCTCCCCGGAGCGAATTGTTCTGGGTGGTAGTCCTTTGACGGCGGCGGCTACGGCGGCGATATGCGCGGGAGAGGTGCCGCAGCAACCCCCGACAATATTGACGGAACCCTGCAAGGCCATCTCACGCAGGGCGGCGGCGGTGACATCCGGCGACTCGTCATACTCACCCATCGCGTCCGGCAGTCCGGCATTGGGGTAGCAACTCACCGCCTCCTCGACGAAGCGGGACACATCGGCTATCAGGGGAATCATCTCCCTGGAACCCAGCGAGCAGTTCAGCCCGAAGGAGAGGGGAGAGCAGTGCCGGATCGAGCGGTAAAACGCCTCCGGAGTCTGCCCGGTCAGGGTCCTTCCGGATTTGTCGCCCAGAGAGACGGAGACCATGACCCCTGGCCCGTCGCCCTCTGGAAACAGGCGAGTTAGGGCATAGATGGCGGCCTTGGCGTTTAGGGCGTCGAAACAGGTCTCGAGCAGGATAATATCCGCCCCGCCAGAGACGAGCGCCCGGATCTGCTCCTCGTAAGCCCCGGCCATCTCGTCAAAGGAATATGGCCGGAAAACCGGATCCCCGATATTCTGGGCAAGCGTGAGCGACTTGCCGGTAGGGCCTACGCTGCCCGCGACCCAGACTTTTCTTCCGGCTTTGTCCGCCGCGGCCCTGGCTATCCTGGCTGCCGCCTCGGCCATGTCGGTCGCTCTGTCGGCTAAGCCAAGTTCTGACTGGGATATCCTGTTGGCTCCAAACGAATTGGTCGATATTATATCTACTCCAGCTTTAATATATTCGGAGTGGATTTCCCCAATGATTCCTGGGTGGGTGAGATTGAATATCTCGCTGTTGCCCTGTAGGCCGCGGCTCTGGAGAACCGTGCCCATGGCCCCGTCAAGTACCAGGATCCTGTCCCTAAGAGCTGACCTGATGTCCTCCATTTCTCAGAAAAACTTCCTGAGTATTCCGACCACGTTTGCGGTCTTGCCCATGGTGTAGAAATGTACAGCGGGAACCCCGTTGGCCAGAAGCTCTTCGCATTGGGCCTCGCACCATTCCTGCCCGATCCTGTACACCGCCTCCTTGTCGTCCTTGTGAGCCTCGATCTCCCTGGTCAAAGCGGGAGGGATGTCGATTGAGAAGGTCTCCGGGAGGGTCCTGAGCTGCTTATAAGTTGAGATCGGCTTGAGCCCGGGGATGATGGGGACGGTTATCCCGGCCGCGCGGCATCGGGACACATAGCTGAAATACGACTTGTTGTCGAAGAACATCTGGGTCACCAGGTAATCCGCCCCGGCGTCTACCTTACGCTTCATGGCGGCAATGTCGTCATCGAGGTTCGCCGCCTCGAAATGTTTCTCCGGGTAGCATCCGGCCCCGATGTTGAAAAACCCCTCGCAGCCGTTGTCCCGCTCGAACCGGCGGATGGCGGCGACCAGCTCATCAGCGTGGGAATATCCGCCTGGAACAGGCTGGAAGCGCTTTTCTCCGACAAGGCAGTCGCCACGAAGAGCGAGCACATTTGAGATCTCCATGAACTTCAGGTCCTGGAGCAGGAACTCTATGTCCTCCGCGGTCGCCCCGCCGCAAATGATGTGAGGCACGACATCGACTTTCAGCCCGGACTGGATAGCCCCGCAGACAGCGGTCTCGCTGACGCGGCGCCGGATAACCCGGCGCTCGAAGGAACCGTCCGGGCGCTCCTTGTACTCGATCTCGTCCCTGTGGCAGGTCACGTTGATGTATCTGGGCTTAAACTCCAAGAACTGCTGGATCTCATCCAGCAGTTCTGATTTGGTCATCCCCTTAAGCGGGGGAACGATCTCAAGCGATAGGTATGGTTTGTCCAAGATTGTCGGGTTCTGTTTTTCCCTCAAATATAACCATTTTTTTATATTGAATCGAAAGCCTGGTCAAGATCGGCGATGATGTCGTCGATATGCTCGACACCTATTGAGAGCCGGACCGTCGTCGGTGTGATGTGCTGCTGCTCGAGTTCTTCCGGACTCATCTGGGAGTGCGTGGTTGTCGCCGGGTGGATCACAAGGCTCTTGACATCGGCCACGTTGGCCAGGAGGGAGAATATCTTCAGGCTGTCGATGAACTTCCAGGCGTCTTCCTGGGTGCCTTTGATCTCAAAGGTGAATATCGAGCCGCCTCCGTTGGGGAAATACTTCTTGTACAGGGCGTTATCCTGGTGGGACTCCAAGGAGGGATGGTTGACTTTCGCCACTTTTGGATTGCCCACGAGATATTCCACGACTTTTAGAGCGTTCTGGACATGGCGCTCGATCCTGAGAGGAAGCGATTCCACACCTTGCAGCAGGATCCACGCGGACAGGGGGCTGATGCAGGCTCCAGTGTCCCTGAGGATGACGGCCCTGATCCTGGTCACGAACGCCGCCGCGCCGGCGACGTCGGCGAAGACCGCCCCGTGGTAGCTCGGATCCGGCTTGGCAAGGGTGGGGTAGCGGTCGGCGTTGGCTTTCCAGTCGAACTTGCCGCTGTCCACGATGACTCCTCCAAGGGTCGTTCCGTGGCCGCCGATAAACTTTGTGGCCGAGTGGACCACGATGTCAACCCCGTGCTCGATGGGTCTTAACAAGATCGGGGCGAAGGTGTTGTCCACAATGAACACGATCCCGTGCCTATGGGCGACCTCGGCGATACCTTCCAGGTTTGTCACATCCGAGTTCGGATTGCCGAATGTCTCCGCGTAAATGGCCTTAGTGTTAGGCTGGATGGCAGCCTCAAGGGCGTCCAGGTCATTGACATTCAATATGGTGTTGGTAATCCCTTGGGTGGACAGGGTGTGCGTGATCAGGTTGAAAGAGCCTCCGTAGAGGTTGTCCGCGGCGATGATGTGGTCTCCCGCTTGGGCGACATTCTGGAGGGCGTATGTCACGGCGGCGGCTCCTGAGGACAGGGCCAGGGCGGCGACTCCTCCCTCAAGCGCCGCTATTCTTTGCTCAAGGACATCCTGGGTCGAGTTTGTGAGTCGTCCATA
>JAFVED010000140.1 GCA_017478125.1 Bacteroidales bacterium
AAGCGATCGACTCGGCCGCGACCTTGTCGAAAGACTGGACGTCGATGAGGCGGCCAATCAGTCCCTCCTCGTGGAGCTTGACCATGTGGGCGGTGATGCCGCCGAGAGCGAAGGAAGCCTTGATACCCTTCTCTATCATGCTCTCCCTGAGATACTTCACGACAGCCAGCGAGGCTCCGCCGGTTCCGGTCTGGATCGAGAAACCGTCCTCGAAATAACCGCTGTTGATTATCACCTTCGCGGCCTGCTGGGCAAGCAGTATGTCACGAGGATTCTTCGAGTCGCGGATAGCTCCGGATGAGATCTTGGAACTGTCACCAACTGAATCCACGAGCACCACAGACTCGACATCGCAAGCGGAAATGGACTTAGGGAAGTTGGGATAGGCCACGAGGTCGTCCGTCAAGACAACGACATGATCGGCATGCTTCGCGTCAGGGAGAGCATAACCCAGTGATCCACAAATGGATTTGGCGTTCTCGCCACGAGGGCAGCCGGAAGCGTTACCAAGCTCGTCGCAAGATGACGCGCCCAGGAAGGCGACATCGATATGGAGCTCGCCATTGGCGATGGCGCTGCCCCTGCCGCCATGGGAACGGAAGACGACAGGCTCGGCCATCAGGCCATGCGAGATCTCATTGGCCAGCTCACCGCGCAACCCCGAGGTTGAGATCCCGGTGATCACACCGTTCTTGATGTGCTCAATCAGAGGAGCATGGACATCAGAGAGGCTTGAGGCGGCGAGTTTCAGATCCTTGAATCCCATCTCAGCGAGCTTGGCCACCACCATGTTGACAACCTTGTCCCCGCCACGGAAATGGTGGTGGAAAGATATGGTCATGCCATCCTTCAAGCCAGAGCGGCGGATGGCTTCTTCCAAATTGACTACTTTAGTGTTTCTCATGACAGTTCCTCCTCATTCAATATTCCTGAAGCGACAGCGAGGGCGACAGCCCTCTCGGCGCGCAGCACCACAGGACGGTCAACCATCTTGCCATTCACCGCGATGACACCAGAGCCCTTGGCACGAGCCTCCTTGATCGCCGCTATGATCCTCAACGCCTTGTCGATGTCCTTTTGCGTCGGGGCGAAGACCTCGTTCACAACCTGGATCTGGCGTGGATTGATGATCGACTTGCCGTCGAATCCCAGATTCTTGATAAGCTCGACCTCCTTGCGGAAGGTGTCCATGTCGTCAAGGTTGGAATAAACAGTGTCAAAACAGGCGATCCCGGCCGCCCTGGCGGCGACCACTATGGTCTCCCTGGCCAACAGAAGCTCCGATCCCTCAGGGGTTCTGGGGGTCTTGAGGTTGGCGGTGTAGTCCTCGGCTCCAAGAGCTATGCCCATCATCCTCTTCGAGGCTGTGGCGATCTCATAAGCGTTGACTATACCGAGGGCGCTCTCGATAGCGGCCATGATCCGGGTGCGGCCAACACAGCCGATCTCCTCCTCAACCTTGATTATCTCCGCCTCCAGCTCCCTGACCTCGTCAGCGGTCTCGGTCTTCGGCATCCTGATCACATCCACACCGGCTTTCACCACCGCCTCGACATCCTTGCGGCCATAAGGGGTGCTGAGCGGATTGATCCTGACAACCATCTCCGTGTCACCATAGTCAATCGTCTTGAGGGCATTATACACGAGAAGACGCGCCGCGTCCTTCTCGGCCATGGTCACGGAATCCTCAAGATCAAGCATAATCGAGTCGGGTCCATAAATATGGGCATCCGCCATCATACCGGGATTGTTTCCCGGAACGAACATCATAGTTCTCCTGAGCCTTTCCATAACTACTTCCAGACATCTTTGCCGGTGGCGCGGACAGCGGCGGCGGTTACACGGGCGCGGATGGTGCAGTCGAGCGCACCTTTATCCGTAGCTTTGACATAAGCGTCGGAGACACCAAGTCCCTCAAGGGTCTCGGTGATCACCGACTTGATCTGACGGCCGAACTGGGCGGCCACAGAGCTTTGCAGCTCCACCTGGAGGCCTTCACCCGGTCCTATCTGGATCATGATGTCCCCGGACTCGAGAGTGCCGGCCACAGCGTTCTTTAATTCCATGGTTAGAGTGATCTGATTAAAAGTTATTTGCGAAAATAGCCCTTTCACTTATCATTTCAAAGTGATTTCGCGTTTTTTGTAATTATTTAAACAGAATGGATGCTATTTAACCCTAAGCCTTTTGCCTATCCTCAACACAGTCCTTTCAGAGATCCCGTTGAGTTGGCAGAGCTTCTTCACGGTCGTGTGATACTTGCGGGCCAAGGCTCCAAGAGTGTCGCCCTGCCTGATCGTATGGTACTGCGCGGCGGCCGCCGCCTTCCTCTCTTCCTCAGCTTTCCTGGCCGCGGCCTCCGCGTCCTTCTTGTCGCCTTCGATGATGTCGATCTCTTCCTGCTCATCCTCAGGAACATAGTTGCTGGAAGCGCTGAGATATTTCTTCTTCAGGGTGAAAAAACGATGTCTCAAGACTCCCGTGTTGAAGTCTATAAGCCACTCTGGATCAAACGCGTAACCCCGATACCTTGTCTCGAAATGGAGGTGCGGCCCGGAAGAACGGCCAGTGGAACCACCAAGTCCGATGATGGATCCCGCGCTCACCCAGTCATCCTCGGAGACAAGTATCTTGGAAAGATGGGCGTAAAACGTCTCCAGGCCATTCTCGTGACGGAGAACAACCAGGTTGCCATAGCCCTTATAATATTTGGCCAAGCGGACCTTGCCGTCGAAGGCGGCATAGGCGGGAGTCCCGGTCTGATACGGAAGATCAGCTCCCTGGTGGCGACGGCCGTGACGATAGCCGAACTTGGAATACACCTTGGTCTGGTTTGGGCAACGATACTGGCTGAGCGAGTCCACCACCCATATTCCTATCTCGTCAGGCATGCTCTCGAGCGAGGCGTGGTAGGGATCCGGATAGTCATGGGTCCAATACTCCGAGAACACCTCCTTGGCGGCGACATAGGAAGGATCCTTGATGTACTTCCAGGTGTAGTCCGCCATAAGCAATATCCGTATGTGTGGATTAGCGGTGTCGAGCGTGTCCACAGCCTCGGCGGCAGCCTTTTCCATAGACTGTACCGGCTGGAGGGCGGGCCGCGGGACAATCAGCTCGGCCTGTTTCTTCGTGGTGATCGTGGTGTCCTGCGCCGCCGCGGTGAAGGACAGAAGGGAAGCGGCAAGGACCACGGCCGCCATACTGCTAAATTTTCGCATTGAATCTCTCGATAAGTAGTTTTTTTGTCATGGCCACCTTCTCCTCGAGAAGCTCGTCGGAAGTGGCCTCGCAAATGAACCTGAGATAAGGCTCGGTGTTGGAAGGGCGGATATTGAACCACCAGTCCGGGAACTCGACCCTGTATCCGTCGAAGTCCATCATGGCTGTCGGGGTCTCGGCAGAGGTGAAAAGTTCCCTGACCGCTTCCATGGCCCCTGCTTTATCCTCAACACGGAAGTTGATCTCTCCAGAATTCTTGTAACGGGCGATCCTTCCTATGAGCTGGCTCAATGTAACCCCATTCCTCTTCATGGCCGCCACAACCCTCAGAATGAGCATGGAGGCGAGCAGCCCGCTGTCTGAATAGAAGAAATCCTTGAAATAATAGTGGCCGGCGAGTTCGCCTCCCCACACACCGTCCAGCTCGCGGAGCTTCCTCGCGGCAAAAGCCCTGCCAACCTTCCAGGTCTCCATCCGGCATCCCATAGGAGCGAGGTATTCCCCCACGGCCTTGGAGCTGCGGATGTCCTGCAATACGGTTCCCTTGAGCCCCCTCTCTTCCACATAATAGTGGCCAAGGACAGCGATCATCAGGTCAGGGGATATGAACTTGCCCTCATTGTCCACGAACATGACCCTGTCAGCGTCGCCGTCATAAATCACACCGACATCGGAACCCTTCTCGCGCACGAGTGACTGAAGCGCCTCGACATTCTTGGGGATCAAAGGGTTGGCCTCATGGTTCGGGAAGGTCCCGTCAAGCTCTTCGAAGATGTAACCGGGCTTATCTCCGAAAATATCCCTCGCGAAAAGCGCGGCCATTCCGTTGGAGAGGTCGAAAGAGATATTCAGGCCGGAATAATCGCCTTTGAACTTGAGCAGGAAATCGAGGTAATCCTGGCGTATGTCCATGGGAACAACCTTGCCCCTGGAGGTGGCGGCGGGAGTAGGTTTCCCGGACTCAATCCATTCCTGGATCTGGCCCAGACCGGAATCGAAGCCGACGGGAAGAGCGTTCTCCCTCGAGACTTTCATCCCGTTGTACTCCCTGGGATTGTGGGAGGCGGTGATCTGGACCGAGGCCTTGAACCCGTAATTGGCCGTACCGAAATAAACCATAGGCGTGGTGCTGAGACCTATGTCGTACACGTCAGCGCCGGCGTCGGTTATTCCTTTCAGAAGATATTCATGGATCTCCGGGGAGGACTCCCTGCAATCCCGGCCGACAAGTACCTTGCCTGTGGAGAGAAGCTCGGGAATAAAATAACCGACCTTGTAGGCGGTGTGTTTGTCGAAGTCGACATTGTAGACCCCGCGTATGTCATAAGCGTGAAAAGCTCCCATGGGTTACCTGTTATTTAATCTTGGTCATATATCTCGCCGGGACACGGCCCTTCGAGATGTTGTTCAGTTTCTTGGAGATGATCTTCTTCCTGATGGGCGGCACATGGTCGACAAAAAGATCCCCGTCAAGATGAGACATCTCATGCTGGACCATCCTGCACGCGAACTTGTCGAAGGTCTCGGTCTTTTTCTCGAGGTTCTCATCGTAGTACTCCACGGTCATGCTCTCCGGTCTCGAGACATCGCAATAGATTCCCGGGACGCTGAGGCAGCCCTCGGAATAAACCACATTCCTGTCACTTTCCTCCACGACCACCGGATTGATCATCACGCGCGTGAAACCGTCGAGATAAGGATAGACATCAGTCATGTCCCTGCCATCAACGATCAACACCCTGACGCTCTCGCCGATCTGCGGAGCGGCGAGCCCGCAGCCCTCGGCCTTCGCCAAAGTATCCTTGAGGTCTGTGACAAGCCCTTTGATATAAGCCTCGTCAGAGAGATCAGCCGGAGCGGCCACATCCCTCAAAACCTCAGAGCCGAAAAGATATATAGGTTTTACCATAATCAAATCTGTTTTCCATTCCTGTCAAGGTGGCTTTGGAGGATGATCGCCGCGCTGATCCTGTCCACAGAATTCTTGTCGCGCCTGTCCTTAGCCTTCATGCCACCGTCAATCATCGCCCTGTGCGCCAGGACCGAGGTGAATCGCTCGTCTTCCAAAGACACGGGAACCGAAGGGAACGCCCTCGCCAGCTGCTTAAGGAAGACATCCACGTCGGACGCCGCCTCGGACGGAGTGTTGTCCATGTTCATAGGATAGCCCACCACGAACCGCGTCACCGACTCGGTTTCAGCATACTTTTTGAGATAATCTATTATCTTTGCAGCCGGAACCGTGTCCAGGGGGGAGGCGAAGATTCCGAGGGGGTCACTTACCGCGACTCCGACGCGTTTGCGACCGTAATCTATGCCTACAATCCTGTCCATGAACCGACAAAGATACAGAAAAAGCGCTTCAAGTCAAAATATTATGGCCAAAGATAAGAAAGGAAGAGCCACAAGCAACTACAGGCTCACCATGGTGGACGACGACACCCACGACCAGCTGTGGATCCGGAAGTTCACCAAGCTGAACCTGATCGTAACCATAGTCACCGTCCTGGTGGTCACTCTGGTCCTGTTCTGGTGTCTTGTCGCCCTGACTCCAGTCAAGACTCTGATTCCGGGCTATCCCGACGCGAGGACAAAGCACGACGCCATCCAGAACGCGATCCGAATCGACTCCCTTGAGAATGTGATCACAAAATGGGAGCTGTACTCCGAGAACCTGAGGAGGGTTGTGGACGGTGAGGCTCCGCTTAAAATAGACAGCATCATGGAGGCCCGGTCAAAGGCCAAGGAAATGACAAGTAAAGAATTGAGGGAGATCGCGGCCAAGGACTCCCTGCTCCGTAAGGAGGTAGCCAATGAGGACAGGTTCAGCATCACTTCAGGAAACCCGAGAACACTTCCGATTGAGGGAATGCATTTCTTCACGCCCCTGAAAGGTGTCATCTCCCAAGGCTACGACAAGGCTCTCCACCCCTATATCGACATAACCGCACCCGAGAACTCTGTCGTTATGGCCGTCCTCGACGGGGCTGTCATATCCGCCGGATGGAGCGACGAGGATGGCTACACTATCAGGCTCCAACACGACGGGGACATCATCTCAGTCTACAAGCACAACCAGAAGCTCACGAAGAAGACCGGCGACAAAGTCACCGCCGGCGCCGCCATCGCCATTGTCGGGGGCACCGGGACAACCGCGGATGGGGACCATCTCCATTTCGAGCTCTGGCATAAAGGAGAGGCCGTGGATCCCACGAAATATATCAGTTTCTGATGGAGAGGAGAAGGATAGCCATACTGGGTTCCACAGGGTCGATAGGAAGACAGACCCTCGAAGTGGTCAGGGAGCATAGGGATCTGTTTGAGGTTGAGCTCATAACATGCAACAGCAGTCTCACCACCCTGGCCGCTCAGGCGAGGGAGTTCGACGTGAACAACGCTGTCATCTGCGACGACACCAAATACAAGGCATTGGTTGACGCCCTGAAAGGGACTGACACCAAAGTGTTCTGCGGGATCAAGTCCGTCTGCGACCTCGTCACGTCCGACAGGATAGACATAGTCGTGGCCTCAATGGTCGGGTTCAGTGGCCTGGCACCGACTCTCGCGGCGATCAAGGCAGGGAAAGTGATAGCCCTGGCCAATAAAGAGACCCTGGTCGCCGCGGGATCCATCGTGATGGGTCTGTCGAGAAAACACAACGCTCCGATCCTGCCCGTCGACTCTGAGCATTCGGCGATCTTCCAGTGCCTGCTCGCAGCCCAGGGCAACAAGGTGAGGAAGATACACCTCACCGCATCCGGAGGCCCTTTCCGGACCTGGGAGAAGGAACGTATCGCGGAAGCGACCAAAGAAATGGCCCTGAATCATCCCAAGTGGGACATGGGGGCAAAGATCACGATAGACTCAGCCACGATGATGAACAAGGGTTTCGAGGTGATAGAGGCCAGGTGGCTGTTCGACACCCCGGTCGAGAAGATCAGCGTGGTGGTCCATCCCGAGTCCATAATCCATTCTATGGTAGAGTTCGAGGACGGAGCCGTGATCGCCCAGCTGGCCGAACCTGACATGAGAGAGCCCATCCAGTTCGCTATCGGGTTCCCTGAAAGACTTCCCCTTGGCAACAAAAAACTGGATTTCGCCAGGCTTGGAGGCTTGTCTTTCTTCGAGCCTGACCTTGGGAGATTCCCCGCGCTAAGGCTCGCCTACGAGGCGATCAGCAAAGGCGGGAATACCCCTTGCGCACTCAACGCCGCCAACGAGTCCGCCGTGGCCGCTTTTCTAAAGGATATGATTCCCTTCTACGGGATCTCCGACATAGCCGCCGAATGTATGGGGAGGATCTCCTTCGTCGCCAATCCGTCTACAGACGACATCTTCGAGACCGACAAACAGGCGCGCTCGCTCGCGAATCAACTGGTTCTCAACATGAAAAAGAAATCCTGACGCGTCATGGTAGTCCTGATGAAAGTCCTGCAAGTCATCCTTGCGTTATCAATACTGATCGTCATTCACGAATTCGGCCATTTCACCTTCGCCAAGCTTTTCGGCATCAGGGTGGAAAAGTTCTTCCTGTTCTTTGACATCGGTGAGAACGGGAAGCTGTTCAGCACCAAAGGCCGGTTCTTCACCAGGCTCTTCCCTAAGGCCAAGGATTGGGAAACTGAATATGGAATTGGATGGCTCCCTCTCGGAGGCTACTGCAAGATCTGCGGCATGATCGACGAGAGCATGGACACGGAGGCCTTGAAAAAGGATCCGGAGCCCTGGGAATTCCGCACAAAACCAGCCTGGCAGCGTCTCCTGGTGATGATCGGGGGTGTCCTCTACAACTTCATCTTCGCCATCATCTGCTATATAGGCATCATGGCGATATGGGGAAGCGCGTACATCAGCAACGAGGGCAGCCGGATCTATCCCGACAAACTCGGAATCGAGATGGGGTTCAAAGCCGGAGACCAGATCATCAGGATGGATGACGATGTCCCCGAGAACTTCGGCATGCTGCAAGCCGACCTCGCGCGCAGGAATGTGGACAAGGTTGTCGTGCTGAGAGACGGAGACACCGTCGACGTCTACATCGACCACTCCATGATAGGAGAGGTCCTGAACTCTCCAGGCATGTTCGACCTGGCGATACCTTTCGTGATCGACTCCGTGATGACAGGATCCCCCAACGCTGGAGCCGGTCTTCAGAAAGGGGACCGGATCGTGGGCATAGACAGCGTCAGTACTCCTTTTATCCAGGACATGAAGGCATATCTCGCGACCGTTCCCGGGGATAGTGTCAGGGCAACCATCATCAGGGGAGCCGACACGCTGTCCGTCCCGGTACTTGTCGACAATGAGGGAAGGATAGGGGTATATACCCAGGTCCCTACGTACACCACCAGAACATACTCGCTGACAGAAGCTATTCCGGCCGGACTCAATCTCACCTTCGAGACCATCGGAGGGTATCTCAGGGATCTGCGGCTGGTGGCCTCGCCACGCACCGAGGCCTACAAGTCCGTAGGCAGCTTTATCGCTATAGGTCAGGTATTTCCATCCACTTGGGATTGGTTCCGCTTCATCCACATTCTCGCCTTGCTCTCGATAATGCTCGGTGTGATGAACCTCCTGCCCATCCCGGCCCTTGACGGAGGTCACATAGTGTTCTGCCTCTACGAGATGGTGACCGGACGTAAACCCAGCGACAAATTCCTGGAAGTGGCCCAGATTATCGGCATGTTGCTGCTGACCCTGCTGATGATACTCGCTTTCGGAAACGATATACGCCGTTTATTCCATTGATTTTTCCGAGGAATTGTGTAAATTCGCCTTTCCTTTCGAAGGACGGATTTAACAAAGTATACCAATGGGAGGTTTCTTCGGAACAATTTCAAAACGGGAGTGTGCCACCGACCTTTTCTACGGCACAGATTACAAC
Source organism: Bacteroidales bacterium (assembly GCA_017478125.1). Lineage (GTDB taxonomy): Bacteria > Bacteroidota > Bacteroidia > Bacteroidales > UBA932 > Cryptobacteroides. The sequence continues at coordinate 9,110 of JAFVED010000140.1, forward strand.
AGTCATCTTGGAACCCGCCGAGGCGGACTCGCCACCTACGACCCTGAGCGGGGATTCATGAGGGGAATCCACAGCCTTGAGAACGGCTATTTCCGTAACCGTTTTGAGAACGAGCTCGGAAAGTTTACAGGCAACTCAGGCATCGGGGTCATCAGCGACACGGACGCGCAGCCAATGCTTGTCAACTCGCGTCTCGGGCGATTCGCCCTCGTCACAGTAGCGAGAGTCAACAACGCGGAAGAGCTTTCCCGCAAATTCCTCAACGAGGGAATGTACCTCACTGAGTTCAGCAGTGGGAAAATCAACGTCACCGAGCTCATAAGCCTGCTGATCGTAAGAGGCAGGACCTTCGTGGAAGGCATTGAGAACGTGTTCCGTGAAGTCAAAGGCTCTTGTTCCATGCTGATCTTGACGGAAAACGGGATCATCGTGGCGAGAGACGCCTGGGGACGTACTCCTGTGGCCATCGGTTCCAAGGAGGGGGCCATGGCCGTGAGCTCGGAGAGCACAGCGTTCGCCAACCTCGGATTCGAGAACTCGGCCTTCATCGGTCCGGGAGAGATAGTCCGCCTGCGAGCCGACGGGATGGAACAACTCCGGGCACCGAACCCTCGTAAACAGGTCTGCTCTTTCCTCTGGATATACTATGGCTTTCCCACCTCATGCTACGACGGGCGCAACGTCGAGGAAGCCCGCTTCCTATGCGGCAAAGAGATGGGCTCCAACGATGACATAGAGGTGGACTGCGCCTGCGGAATACCGGACAGCGGCATAGGAATGGCTGTCGGTTACGCCGCCGGACATGGGGTGCCATACATGAGAACCATCGCGAAATATACCCCCACATGGTCCCGCTCCTTCATGCCCTCATACCAGAGTACTAGAGACCTGGTGGCGAAAATGAAGCTCATCCACAACGCGGACATGCTCCGGGGCAAGAAAGTCCTGTTCTGCGACGACAGCATCGTCCGCGGCACCCAACTCCGTGACAACACCAAGCAGCTCCATGACAGCGGAGCCCTGGAGGTTCACATGCGAATCGCCTGCCCTCCCCTCGTGTTCGGCTGCCCATTCCTCAACTTCTCCGCGAGCAAAACCGAGCTTGAGCTAATCACAAGACGTATTATCAAGGAGTTCGAGGGAGACATGGACAAGAACGTCGAGAAGTACACAGACTCAAGCACGCCGGAGTTCAAGCGCATGGTGGAAGAGATAGCCCGACAACTCAATCTCGACTCCCTGAAATTCAGCACCATCGAGACTCTGGTCAGGAGCATAGGCCTCCCGCAGGAGGATCTTTGCCTCCACTGTTTCAACGGCTCGTCATCCTTCACGCTCGAGCGTGAGAACACCCGGGTCACACCGGAAGAGGCGTAGGAATACCACTGGTTTTCAATACCATCATAGCTTCAAGACGGTCTCCGGAAAGAGGGGCGACATTGAAGCATACCACTCTCGCCCCGCACTTGAGGTATTCCCTTAAATGGGCTGGAAGCCGGCATTTCCCGCCTGAGATGGAGGAGATCAACCGGTCGAACGCGTCCGCGTCACCCTCCGGAATTCCCTTAAGGAGACCCTTGGGATCCACCCTGAGGTAATCCGGCTTGAAGGGGTTGGCCGGGGTGGCCACATTCTCCGCCTCCGGAAGCTTGAAACCGCGCTCCAGATAGTAATACACCAGACTCTTGCAGAAGTCCGGAAGGGAGTCACCGACACCCACCATGCCGGTAAGGTATAAGGTGCCAGGATCCTTTGTCGCAGCGACAGCCAGCCCAGAGAGCAAGAGTCTCAGGGGCAGGACATCCTCATGGTATGCCGGAGCCACAAAAAACCGTCCGATCTCCACGCAACGGGACAATATCTCATCCGCTCCGGGGCCGAGACGGACCAGGCTCGAGGAATAAAGACCCTCGCGCCCTTTTGAGGGAAGTATCTTGGAACCATACCCGAACCGGCACGCGCCGGCTATCTCGCCATCAGGGACATTCCACAGAACCAAATGCTTGTAGCAAGAATCATAGGGATCCGTGCCAACAGGCTTTACGCACCCTTCCCCGACCGGGCGTAAAGTCTCCTCCCGGAGCCTGTAAAGCTCCCGCATCACGTCGGGAGCGTCCGAGGTGTCCAAGAGGTACGCCTTGTAATCCCCGGACTGGAATAACTCCTTACCAGCCAGGCTCTCAATCTGAGCCCTGACAAGATCCTGGCCGACAGGTTCCGCAAGGGGTGAGATCATTTCTTCCACCTCATCCTCAACATCAGGAAGGCACTGATACTCAAGAGCATAACACCGGTTCCTGAGGTATTCCCCAAGCTCGGGAATATTCATCTCCGCTATCTCCGAAGCCGGTATGGCCTTCCCGATCCTGACCTTGACGAGAGTCCCTTCTTTGCAGGTCAACTCACGGACAAGCCTCACGGTCCTTAGCCTGGGATGGATCTTACCCAAGATGTGGAACAAGCGACTGTTAGTCCCGTCGAAATAGATCGGGATGACAGGAAGCCCGGAGTTCTTTATCAGCTTAGTGATATTCTCCGGCCAGGGCTTGTCCTCGATCACCCTTTTACCGCTGACGGCGGTTCTCCTGTCCTTTTTCTGATAGGTTGACACCTCACCTGTCGGGAACAGTCCCAGAGCTCCACCGGTGTTGATATGGTTCAGCGCTTCCCGGATCCCGGTTATGCTCCTGACACCTCCTTTGGAGAAATTGTCAACAGGGATAAACCACTTGGTCAGATTGTCGACCTGGGCAAGCAGGAAGGTGGTGAGAATCTTGAAATCCTTTCTCCTTGGATTTACTATCGCATTGAGAATCAAGCCATCAGCACCGCCGAAAGGGTGGTTTGATACGGTCAGGAAGCCACCTTCGGAGGGAATATTCTCCAACTGACCCTCCGGAACCTCATACGAGATTCCGAACCTTCTCAGGACTTCTTCCGAAAAATCCGGTCCCTGCAGGTCGGCAACATGGGGATAGACTTTGTTGAGTTTCCCTATTCCCAAAACGCCGTACAACAGACTTGCCACCCACTTCCCGGGCAGCCCCTTAAGACCCAAGGCCTTCCGCAGGCCCTCCTTGCTTATCAGTACTTTCTGGCTCATTTTCTCAAACAAACCTTTAAATATACTGATTTTTTCCTAAAGGAGGCTATTTCCCTGGTCCGGAAGCGCGACACAAGCGTCCGCGCCGCCGCGGCCAATTACTCGAAAAGCTCGGTGGCCTGGCGGAACAGCTCGTCGATCAGGGCGGTGTCGGTGGCTTTCTGATCCTTGGCAGGCTTCGGGTCTTTCGCGGATTTGGTGTCTTTTTCGCCCTTGCCGCCGCTGGAGTCCTTGCCGGCAGCAGATGGCTGTCCTTGCGGCATGGATGACGCGGTTGAAGGAACAGTATCCCCAGAGGCCGGGACGGAGATGTCAGGGAGATTCTTCACTTCGTTCAGAATGACATCGTTGCCATGAGATGGCGAAGGGCGGGACCAGCGCTCGAAGACAGGGGCAAGAGCCATGACAGCCACAAACAGGATGAACACAACTCCGGCGATGGCCGTCATATCGCTTTTGATGGCCTTCTCCACCTCCTGGACCGAGGCGAAGCGTGCCTCGGGCCTGCTTTGACGCAGCCTGCGGACAATCCTGGAATATTTCCGGACAGGGAACATGGACATGACCATCCCGAGGGAATAGAGATCGCTGCGGACGCTGGCCTTCCCTCCTGAGCGCACCTCGGGAGCGGCGAAGACAGCTGTCCCGGCGGGAGTCTTAAGGATGGACGAGGAATCTGTGTCGGAGAGGCCGAAGTCGATGAGCTTGACGTTGTCGCCATTGTAGGTCACAAGGATATTCGAAGGCTTCAAGTCCCTGTGCAGCACCTGTTTGGCATGCATATAAGAAAGGGCGGAACAGATCTCGAGGACAATCTTGTCATAGACTCCCTTGTCCCTTTTCCCCTCGGCGAGGAACTCTTCCAGGGTGCGTCCGTCCACCCACTCCATCTCGAGGAGATTGCCGAGCCCAGGATCGCTTCGGAAGGAATCATACTCGCAGATATTGCCATGACTCAGGGACTAGCCGATGTCAAACTCTTTCAGGAGCAGGCGCTCGTAAAGAGTGTCTCCACGGAACTCGGGCTTCAGGCACTTGAGCACACGGAAACGTCCGCCCCGGTCCACCCGCCAGATCTGGCAATATCCGGCCCCGGATCCGGCGACGAGTTCTCTCGCCGGAGAGCCGGCGGGAACCTCCGCGGAAGGGGTGTCGAAGAACTCGGACGGGTTTTCCATACTCAAATATCCGCGTTTTTTTGTTACTTTGCAATTATAATGCGTAAAGTCCTGCCAACCATCGTTTTGTCGCTGCTCTTCTGCCTCGGGGGAACAGCCTTGGCGCAGAGCGACCGGTGGGACATGGCCTTGGACAGCTACCAGACGATCTGCGACCGGTGCATCCTACTGAGAGAGCGATCCTTGAGGGGCGACGATATTCCCTCCGACGAGCTGCGGTCGCTGCTTGAGCAAGTCAGCTCGCTAAGGGTCTCATTACAAAAAGGTTCCGGAAGCATGTCGGTCGCTCAGCGGGAAAGGTTCAAGAGGATCAGGGACCGCTATTCAGAGGCTTTCTCAAAGGCGGGCTATTCCACGGACGGGCCTGTGCTCAGGGTGGCGAGGCCGTCGCTGGAGCTGCCGAGGCTTTGGGAAGCGGAGAAGATTCTTCGCGCCTCCTCCGGCTCCGCTCAGAATGACAACCACTTATATCATCATGAGGGAGCGAAGCGAGCGAATGATCTCCCTGCCGGAAGAAACGGAAGTCGCCCCAGCGCAGGGAGCTTAGGAATAATGTTCCAGGGAACCAGGAACCCCCGAACTCTCTCCCCCGGAGGCATGCTGACCCTCTGCGGCCGCTCGCTCGGCTTTTACCTCAAAGGCCGCTCCAGCCTTACCGCGGCCCCGACGGAGGACTACACCTGCCTGAGCGACGGCACCTCAGGCGGAGCGCCGATCTGGACAAGCGGAAAGGAGAGCCATTCCCAGTGGGCTCTTGGCGCCGGAGGAATATTCAGAGTATCAGGCGTTTTCGGTCTCTACGCCGGATCTGGTTACGGTCGGGAGCGCACCCTCTGGGAAGACGCCGCCGGGAAGTGGGCCCTCGTCGAGGACTATTCCGTGAGAGGAGTCACCACCGACGCCGGAATCATATTCACAATCAGCCATTTCCAGGCCTCTGCCGGAGTCAGCGCCATCGCCCTCAAGCGCCCCTCCCTCGAGATCGGCCTCGGCATCGCTTTTTAGCTTCTTTTCCAAGTTCATCCCGGGCAAGGTCTTCTTTTAGGCCGGAGAACCTTGTCCGGGATTCGGAAATTTAGTGGTGATTTTTCTATTAAACTATAATCATAACAATAGAAAATTTACCTATATTTGTTGGACTAAACAAAGGAACTATGAAATTCGACGAATTCCATAAACTGGTTCGGATGAATGGCTGGATCCGACTGCGCCAGATGGGTACAAGCCATATCATTTACAAGAAAGGGAGGCAAACCTATCCTGTTCCGTACCATAAAGGGAAAGAAGTGGGGAAAGGACTGGAGGCCAAAATGAAGAAAGACATGAAACTGAAATAATTAGGACAACGTCATGAATAAGATAAACGCTATTATTGAAAGGGCAAAAGACGGGACTTATTGCGTCTACTGCGAGAAAGAGATATTCTCGGGGGCAGGTGCTACCATCGAAGATGCCAAACAGGACATGGTTAATCAGATGAGTTTCTACAAGGAGACCGCGATCAAGGAGGGCTTCAAATATCCGGCTTTTCTTGACGACGAGTACGAGATCGACTATTCCATTGATTCCTTAAGTCTTCTGAAGTATTATGTCGGGACGGGAATCCTCTCACTTGCCGGCATGGAGAAAATCTCAGGGATCAACCAGAAGCAACTATGGTCATACATGCACGGCACCAAGCCCCGAAAAGCCCAGGCTCGCAGATTGGACTCCGGGTTCCGCAACCTCTGCAAAGACCTCAACAGTATCTTCGCATAGGATTTCAACAGCGAGGGACCTTGCCCGCCGAAAGTGCCTCTGACAGCCCTGGAACGCATATTCCACTGGCAAGATCAAGAAGGCTAAAAAGATTTAATATAGTCTTTTAGTTCTGGCAGATTCCTTTCCAGGATAATCCAGACAGTTTCCATGTTGACATTATAATAATCATGAACCAGAACATGTCGTAAGCCTTTTATCGCGTCCCAATCAATTAAAGGATGTGATGATGTGAACTCCTCCGAAAGCCGATAGACGCTTTCCCCTATACACTGAAGATTGTACACCACAGCATGACATAGTATCTTGTTGGAAGTAAATGCTTCACAAGTCGTGGTTCCTTCAAGAAACCTCTCTATGTTTGTGATGGCATCCCGTATCAGTTCCAACCTAGCCGGGTCATTAAGTTTATCTCTCATAAATCAGGTATTTATCCCGTTCGGCTGATTGAAGGGCGAAAGGTTTCAAATAACCATTTTCCACCAAATCAACCTCGCGGCCTGTTATCTTCTCAAGATCCAGTTTCTGACGGATTATATCTAACAAAGAAACCTTCGCATCCGGAAAATAATCGACTAGAATGTCAATATCACTTTCCGGAGTCTCCTCCTGACGAGCGAAAGACCCGAAAAGCCACGCTTTGTTAACCGAACTCAAAGTCGAAAAATATCTCTGAATATTTGTGAAGAGCTCCACACGGTCTGAATCAACTTCGGAAAGCCTCGCCACCAACTCATTGACCACACCCCTTCTTGAGGCATAGCGCCCTAATCGATCCACATTCACAGGGAACACCTCAAGAGCTCTTTGAAAATCAACTTTCACCAGTTCATCACTATGCTCGCTTAAGGAGTCCACCAGCTCCTTCTCCAGAGAAGGAACTCTGCAATTATTGACCTCTGCGACAGGAGCTTCCGTAACTAACAGCCCGACTATTACAAAACCATCGAGAGGCGCAGGGAATCGTTCATATTCCTTCTTCAAAACCACTTTTTCATATCGCTGCCTCAAGGAAGCCGCTACCGTGGAAATGTGATGACGGGATACTTCCACGAACAGATTCTCTCCCCTTTGTGAAATACAATGATTGACACCTTCACAATTATTGATAAGAAAATCATTCACTTCAAGCATCCAGTCAGTTATCGGCACCTCATATTTGGGCTTTCGCGCCACCACATAACGCCCACGACCTATTCTGGAAAGAGTACCGGTCAGGAGCAATGATCTAATACGTGAATAAACGGTTTGAGGAGGGAGTCCCGGGCAGGCTGCGAAGAAATCAGCGACAGTCAACTCCTCTCCCCGATTGAGAATATCCTCGATTTCCTTATTACGATTCGCTTTCATACTTTGACAAGTATCCGTTCCCGACAAATATAGTGATAAATAGGCAAATTTTGCTATAAAATTGCCGATTTATTTAATTTCTCCTATATCTTGGGCAAGGTCTAATTCCGGGCTCGGGGCTTTGCCCGCCGAAAGTGCCCCTGATAGCCCTGGAACTCATATTCCACTGGCAAGATCAAGCCACTTTAATTAGACCTTGCCCGTGAGGATGAGAGCCAAAAACCAACCGCGTTTTTTGGTAATTAGATTAAACTGTATTATATTACGACAATAATATACCACAAAATGCCATGTTCAACCCAGAGGAAGAACTCATAAAAGAGTTGATGCGGCTCACAGGCCAGAGCCGCGAGGATATGCAGGAAGTCGTGAACTCGCTGAAAAACAAGACTCTCGGAGGAGACAGAACGTCCGCTCCGCGAGAGAGGGAAGAATGGGAAGACAGTGATTCGGGCGATTTTGGGGAGAAGGACTTCGACGAGGAGAAATATCCCTCGTACCTGCCAGACGATGATGTCCGGAAATTCACCCTTCGCTTCACCCTTCGCCACATCCGCCCCTCGATATGGCGGAAAGTCGAGGTCCCTTCGAACATCACTCTGCGGCACCTTTCTGAACTGATCATAGAGACTATGGGCTGGGCGGGTTATCACCTCAACCATTTCAGGGTCGGGAATGAGACATTCTATGAGCCTTATTACCAGAGGGATGGAGACATGGAGTTCGGATTCGACCGGACCAGGCACTTCAACCAGGAAGAGCACACTGTAGCGGAAGTCCTCTCTGAGAAAGGGAAACAAATTGTCTTTGAATATGATTTCGGCGACAGTTGGGAGCACGACATCCGCCTCTCTTCAATTGGTGAATATGCTCCCGGAGAGCGTCATGAGATCAGGTTTGTCGGAGGGAAACGGGCCTGTCCTCCGGAGGATTGCGGAAGCTTATGGGGATATGAAGAACTCTGCGAGATCCATGAGAAGAAGGCAGCGGGAAAGCGCCTGTCAAAAGATGACCGGGAGAGGCTGGAGTGGTACGCCAATACCGACGACGGGAAAGACTATGACCCGGAGCTTTTTGACGAGGACATCTGTCTCGAGGCTATCGATATGCTCAACGATCACCCCGGCATCGAATAGCCACTCAAACTCCGGCTTCCCTCCTAAGCCAAAGCTCAAGGAACTTATCATCAATATAATACGTACTGTCCAACCTGGAAATGAATCCTTTTTTGAGAAGGGAACGAGCCGAGGACTGCACAGAACTTGGAACCCCGAGATTGTGCCTGGAGACAAACTCCGCGGAAAGGATATTCACTGCCTTCCTGTCGATGGCTATGGCTGAGAGCAACAGTCGCTGATTCATCGTCAGCATCGAAAGGATGTCCTTGAATGTCGCGCTCTCGGAGTCCAGGATCTCATCGACCCTGCGAGGGATCTCGTCTTCAGTCACTTCCCAGTCCTGGGGAGTCTCCCAGAAAACATGGTTCAAAGTCCTCTTGATGAAATAAGTGTATCCGTCCATAAGCCTGTAAGCCGCGACGATAGCCTCACGGGAGATCGTCTTCCCGTAATCAGCGAAAAGCCTGCTGGCGAAGGCGACATAGACTGGTTCATCTATCGGCAGCAACTCCAGAACTCCCGCGCTCCTGTAAAAAGGCCTGGACTGACTCGAGAACATAAGTGAGAGGGTATGGCGCTCACTCCCTGAGAATATGAAACGCACATTTGTTAGCCGCTGGATCTTCGTTCTCAACATGGCCTCCACATTCTTCTCCTCGTAGTCCGCTATTCTTTGGAACTCATCTATGGCGATGACGCATGGCTTGTCAAGACCCTCAAGATAAGAGAATATCTCATCAAGGGTAAGTTCAGGACGGCGGATCTGTCCGACTGACAGGGCGAACTTAGGCGTCATCGTCGATTGATCGTAGGTGAACTCTCCCCTTAAGGATCCGAGGCAGTTAAGAAAACCGACGGCCTTTACCTTGTCCACTGTGGACATCCGGTCAAAGACTTGTTTCCCCAGCCGGAAGGTGAACTCTTTCAGGCTGCTGGTGTCATAGATGTCAATGAAAAAGGTCTCGAAACAGCCGCGTATCCTTTCGTCTTGGAAACAATGATTGACAAGGCCAGTCTTCCCCATTCTGCGAGGAGAGATCAGTATCATATTGTTTCCGCCGAGGATCTCCTTGACAAGGGTCTCAGTCTCATTGACCCTGTCGCAGAAGTACTCGGAAGGGATCCTGTTCGATGTGTAAAACGGATTTGCCGGCCTCATAATCGCGATTATTACTCTGGCGCAAATATATCATTTAATTTAAATAATGCAAAGTAAATAATTCAAAAACTCATCAACAGGGGCTGGAGTACCTTGTCCACTGGAAAAGATACTCAAAAAGCTCAGTGGCTTGGTGGAAGAGGCCGTCGACATTCAGGCCGTCGGCCTTGGCTCCCAAAGAAATAATGCGTACCTTTGAACGATACTTAATGAATGACTGCTATGAAAAATGATAATCCCATTGTTTACGATGTGGCTTCATCGCGACCGATTGAGCAGATGATCTACCACTTTCGAGACGCTCAAGTGATCCTGGATTCAGACATCGCCAGACTCTATGGTGTCGAAACCCGTCGCTTAAATGAACAAGTGAAGCGGAATATCTCAAGATTTCCTTCCGATTTCATGTTTCAGCTAACCAACGAAGAAACCACTAACTTGATGTCGCATTTTGCGACATCAAGTTGGGGAGGCCGAAGGAAAAATCCTTTCGCATTCACTGAATTGGGTGTCTCAATGCTCAGCAGCGTCTTAAAATCAGAGACAGCCATCCAGGCCAACATACAAATAATGAGAGCCTTTGCGTCAATGCGAGCCTTTCTGCACTCGAATGGCAATGTTTTCCAACGGCTTAAGTACTTGGAATTCAAGCAGGATGTGACTGATCACAAACTATCAGAATTATACGAAAAACTCGAAGGCAGAAAGCCAGCGACCAAAGATGGAATCTTCTACGATGGACAAATCTTTGACGCATATCAATTCGTCTCTGGACTAATCAAAGGCGCGACAAAGAGAATCGTTCTATTTGACAACTATGTAGATGAATCCGTATTGACAATCATAGACAAAAGAATAGATGGCGTCGAGGCGACAATTTACACCAAGATCATCTCTGAACAACTCGGTCTGGATTTGGCCAGACATAACGCGCAATATGCTCCGATAGAGGTTATTCCTTTCAATAAGTCTCACGATCGTTTTCTGGTAATTGACGACATCGTTTACCATATCGGCGCTTCACTGAAAGATCTAGGGAAAAAATGGTTCGCCTTTTCCTTGATGAATGACATCACATCCCAGGACCTTCTTTCAAGAGTCGCCTCGAGCATTTAACCTTTCTCGTGAAGCACCTCCAGGACATTCAGGCCATCGGCTTTGGCGGCGACGTAGGGAGGGGTACTGGTGCCGTCGGAGCGGTGGACCGAACTGATGAACAGGGGCGCTCCGAGGATGAATTCAGAGGCCTCAAACCGATCCCCGGGACGGAGTTTGGCGTTCTCGGCGGACTCTACCTCAAAGGTGGAACCTCCACGGAACCTCAAACGTACCAGGCGGTTAGGAGCCCAGCCGAGAAGCAGCCCGGCTCCCTCCGACAGGGAAGAGGCCTCGACTGTCTTCGAGGTGAAGAAAGTGGAGACGACCGCTCCGGAGTCCTTGAGAGCCTGGCGGAATGCCTTGAAATCCTTATGGCCCAGATAGCGGCAGAGAGTGTCCATCGTGGCGATCCGAGGGGTCGATGAATATGAGACATATCCCCACAGCCTCTTTAGGGTGGAAGCGGAGATCAACTCCCCTGTCTCCCTCTCGATCACGAAAGACAGCAACTCGAAATCAGTCGTCGTCGAAAGGCGGTGACCGAACTTTTCCTCGACCTGATGAAGGAGCTCACTCAGCTCCGGAATGAAAGGTGTTCCCATAAGTTCCGCGAATATAATCTTTCATGCAGGTCCAAGCAAGTCCACAATGGTTCAAAGGTGGTCATATTCATTTAGTCAGCACCTTCGTACCGGACGGCACATGATCAGTAGACCGATTAACCGTCACTCCGGGAATATTATGTCCTTTGGAGACATATAGGGTCTCCAACACATTATTCCCATCACTGTCATTCGTCGGGGAGCAGAACAATTCCACAAGGCCGGAATTAGAATATACATCCAGTGTGGTGATAAGATTGCCGCTGCAGTTCAGTGACTTGAGATTCTTCAGTCCTGACAAGTCCAGGGAATGAAGTTCTCGACCCATGCTCTCATATTCCTCAAGGAGCGGAACTGCGGAAAGGTCAAGTGTCCCGGTCACTGTTTCTCCTATCCCACTGTTATTGGACAGGTCCAAAACCCGCAATTAGGGATTATGTGACACATCAACCTACTTTAGCGTTCCCACCGGCCCGACACAATCATCAAAATGGTAATGCTTGCTCAGATAATAATGCTCTTTGTTGAGCACGACCGCGCTGACCTATTCCCCGTAGCAGCGAAGGACCTCGAGCTCCGGCATATGCTCAATCCCCTTGAGAGATGAGACTCCCAGCTGATTGGACA
>JAFVED010000141.1 GCA_017478125.1 Bacteroidales bacterium
GAGTGACCAAGTTCTGTTAGTTGAGGATGAACTCTCCCTTGCCAGTATCGTCAAAGATGCTCTGGCGACCCAGGACTTTGACGTTACCATAGCGGCCGATGGCGCCGAAGGTCTGCGCCGATACTTCGAGCTGCACCCTGACATCCTTGTCGTGGACGTGATGATGCCCAAGATGTCCGGCTTCGAGATGGTGAAATCCATCCGTCAGACCGACACCCAGACACCGATCCTCTTCTTGACCGCCAAGACCTCCGTCGATGACGTTGTCACCGGCTTCAATCTCGGAGCAAATGACTACCTGAAGAAACCCTTCGCCATACCGGAGCTGGTTGTCCGGATGAAAGCCCTTCTTGGGCGCAAAACAGGGCCATCCAAAGCCAACGCGACCTTCACTATCGGAGAATTCCAGTTCAACCCGGAAAAAGCGCGGCTGTTGTATCGACCCACGGGAGAATCCACCATCCTGCCGCGCCGGGAGGCCGATATCCTCCAGCGCCTCTGTGAACATCCGGGCGAGGTGGTCCCCACCCAAAACATCCTCCTGGACCTCTGGGGCGACGATGACTTCTTCAACGCCCGCAGCCTCCAAGTCCTCATCACCCGCCTCCGCCGCGCCCTCACCAAAGATCCCCGCCTCCGCGTCATCAATGTCCGCGGCACAGGCTACAAACTGATAACGGAATAAGAATCAGCGAGGTAGAATGTTAACCCTCGTATTCATATATTTGCCGCCTTTCTCGAAGCCAAACCTCAAGGCCGGCATCCTTATATTCGCGGTCCGGGCAGGTCCGCATGACGAGCATCCTGATCATGACTTCTTACTTTTTATAGCCGTCTTTGGTAACGATCGGCTTGCCGTCCGCGTCGATAAGCGGCGTCAGGCCGCCGCCGTCGCCTCGATGGACGTAGAGATAATTGACTCCGGTTTCCTTGTCAATGATCACGATAGCGTTGGTGGCGAAGCTTACGCCCTCTTTTTCTTTGATGTCGAACCTGTCTTTTGCCATATTCGTAATGTGTTGGTTTTCAAATAGTGTCAATTTGTTTCCGCATGTCCTTGTCTGTCATGGCGCAGACGCAGGAGTCGGACCACACGTTCTCGGCTGTCTCCACCATGTCGATGATGGTATATATGGGAAGGATAAGTCCCATCACCTCGACCGGAGCCCCTATTCCTGTCATTAGTGATACCGTGAGGAAGAAACAGCCCATAGGGACACCGGCGTTCCCGACGGCGGAAATGACAGCGATAAGCACCCAGAGAAGCATCGCGCCTATGCCCAGTGTGATCCCTCCGTTCTGCATCACGAAGAGCGAGCTCACGAGGATGAAGGCCGCGCATCCGTTCATGTTGATGGTCGTGCAGATAGGCAGGACGAACCTTGACACCTTGGGGTCGACCCCGAGCCGGTCTTCGGCTGAAGAAAGCGTCACCGGCAGGGTGGCGGCGGAACTCTTTGTGAAAAGAGCCATTATCACCGCGGGACTCATTGCCTTGAATACTCTCATGGGATTTATCCCCCTCGCGAGGAGGAAGAGAGGCAGGACTATGAAGAATTGGATCACATTCCCGACCAGGATCACGGCGGTATAGCGTCCGAGCGAACCGAGGATGATGCCTCCGCTGAGTTGCGCAGACAACTGCGCGGAGAAAGCCAGTATGCCGAGCGGAAGGGTCCAGATCAGGGCCTTGATCAGGGTGAAGAACAGCTCCTGCAGACCTTCGATACCATTCACCAGGACAGCTTTCCGTTCGCTATCCCTCATGTAGGCCAGCGCCAGTCCGACTGCTATGGCTATCAGAAGGATGGAAAGGACATTGCCCGACAGGAAGGGCTGCACCACGTTGTTTGGTATGACCGAGATGATGTGGTCGTGGAAACTCAGGCCTCCGTCTTGGGATACTGGTGTAGCCCCGAGAACCTCGGAGGGAATATTCTGTGGCGAGACAAGCAGATACATGCCCATCCCGACAAGAGCCGCCACGAGCGTTGTCAGAAGGGTATATGTGATTGTATGCGCGAAGATCTTTCTGGTACGGCGCTGCTTACCGAAGGAAATCAGGGTGGTCATTATCGCCAGGGCGACTGTGGGTACGGCGAGGAACTGGAACAACCGGGTATAGACGGTGGCGATGAAGGAGAAGATGCCATTCAGCCACTCCAGCCGGAGTAGCCCGAGGACGGCGCCCAGCGCCAGCGCGCCCAGCCACCAGCTGACCCCGGTTCGTGTGAAACCGGCTCCGGTACGGCCTTCCTTGTCTTTACTGTGTCGCATGGATCAAATGTGCTTGGTTGGTTTGAACTGCTCTCTCCCCGGTCATAGTCGCCGGAGGCAATAAAAGTATGGGCTTGTTTCGCATGATCGGGAAAAAAGACTTATCTTTACAAAGATAAATAAAAAGAGCGAATGGATAATTAACAACATAACTGAATCATTATGAACGATTATTTTAATTTGAAAGGTCAGGTGGCCTTGGTGACAGGCTGCTCAGGTGGTCTTGGGGTGCAGATGGCGAGAGCCCTCGCTTCTGCCGGTTGCTCTATTGTGCCCATAGCGAGAAGACTTGAGAAACTCGAGGAAGTCGCCGCGGCTTTGAGGGCGGACTTCGGGGTGGAGGCTTTCCCCATCCGCTGTGACATCACCTCCACGGATCAGGTTGAGGAGGTCGTCGGTAAGGCGTTGGAGCGTTTCGGCAGGATAGACATTCTGGTCAATAACGCCGGCACCGGGGCTGTCGCTCCAGCTGAGGAGATTACGGACGCCCAATTTGAGAATGAGATGCAGATCGATCTCTTCGGCTCGTTCAGGGTGGCCAGGGCCGTGGCCGCGAAGGCGATGATCCCCGCCAAGTATGGCCGTATCATCAATATCGCCTCAATGTACGGCCTTGTGGGTAACAAGATCGCTCCCGCTTCCCCTTACCATGCCGCGAAAGGAGGCGTCGTCAATCTCACAAGGGCTCTCGCCGCGGAATGGGGCAAGTACGGCATCACTGTCAACTCGATCTGCCCGGGATATTTCTATACTCCGCTCACTGTAGACACATTGAACTCGGATTATTTCCAGGACTATGCGAGGCGTGTCATCCCTCTTGAGCGCTATGGCAATGAGGGTGAGTTGGATACGACGGTATTGTTCCTCGCCTCGCCGGCCTCTACCTACGTGACCGGAACGGCTGTCCCTGTTGACGGAGGTTATACTTGTGTGTGATAACACGATGAGTGACGTTTTCCCCTGGGAGGACCGTCCTTCCGGCTCGGAAGAGGTGATGTGGCGTTTTTCCAAAAACCCGATCATCCCCAGGAATCTTCTCCGCACATCGAACTCCATTTTCAATTCCGCCGTCGTCCCTTTCAAGAAAGGGGATTATAACTATGCTGGAGTCTTCCGCTGCGATGACACCAACCGCAGGATGCGCCTTCACACGGGTTTTTCCGTTGACGGGATCCACTGGGACATCAATGAGGAGGATGTCAGGTTCACTGGCGCGGATCCTGAGGTCGCCGAGTGGATGTATGGGTATGATCCGAGAGTCACCCTGATCGACGGCAAGTATTATGTGACCTGGTGCAACGGCTATCACGGCCCGACAATCGGCGTGGCATGGACGACTGATTTCGAGGAGTTTCACCAGCAGGAGAACGCCTTTCTCCCATACAACCGCAACGGGGTTATGTTCCCCAGAAAGATAGGGGGCAAGTTCGCGATGCTCTCGCGTCCGAGCGACACCGGCCACACGGCTTTCGGGGATATTTTCTATTCCGAATCTCCGGACCTTGAATTCTGGGGGCATCACCGGCATGTGATGTCCCCGGCCCCGTTCGAGGTCAGCGCCTGGCAGTGCATGAAAATCGGGGCTGGACCTGTGCCGATTGAGACTCCGGATGGCTGGCTGTTGATCTATCATGGGGTTCTGCGTTCCTGCAACGGATTTGTGTACGCTTTCGGCTCGGCTTTGCTGGATCTGGAGAAACCATGGAAGGTGACCGCCCGAAGCGGACCTTATCTGATCTCGCCTCGTGAGGTTTACGAGTGCGTCGGAGATGTCCCCAACGTGACTTTCCCTTGCGCCGCTCTTCATGACCCGGAGACCGGACGGCTCGCGGTGTATTACGGGTGTGCCGACTCTGTGACAGGGCTTGCCTTTGGCTATGTCCCCGAGATTGTCCGGTTCACGAAAGAGAACAGTATAGTCTGACTCCCTAAAGGAGGAAGAACATGGCGACACCGGTGACGCTGACAAGTACCCCGATGATCTCCTTTGTCTTTATCTTGTGCTTATTGATCAAGACGTCCGGGGCGATGATGATCACCGGTGTCAGGGCCATCAGGGTAGACGCTATCCCGGCGTTGGCATAGCGTACGGCCATCAGGGACAGTGAGACTCCGAGAGCTGGACCGAATATGGTCAGCAGCGCTGTGTATCTCATTCCTTTGGGATCCTTAACGGCGGCCTTCAAGCTGCCGAGGCCTTTCCCTATGCTCAAGAGTATGAGGAATCCGACCGCTCCGATTATGGCCCTGATCAGTGTCGAGGCGAAGGGAAGCATCGCCTGTATGGCCGCCGAGGCGTCAGCCGGAACGGCCGCCGCGTAATGCTCCATCCCTATTTTGCTTAAAACCAGACCGACTCCTTGTCCTGTTCCGGCCCCGATCCCGAGCAAGATGCCCCTGAACGGTATGTCCAGCTTGA
>JAFVED010000142.1 GCA_017478125.1 Bacteroidales bacterium
CCCGCGTTCTTGACTACCGTCGCTGTTCCTTCGATCTTTGCGCCCATACAAGCTGATTAGGTGGCAAAGTTAATAAAAAGAGTTATATTTGTTTGCTAAAACACTGAGCCAATGATTCCCGAAGCGAAGATCGAAGAGATTGTCAACCGTATATTTTCGGACGTCAGGTTCCCGGAAGAACCGAAAGGACTGTATGATCCACTGAGATACATGATTTCACTTGGAGGCAAGCGCCTGCGTCCGACCCTCTGCCTTCTGTTTTACTCATTGTGGAAACCGGAATTCGGCGAAAGCATCATCGAACCGGCCATAGGACTTGAGTTCTTCCACAATTTCACGCTCATCCACGATGACATCATGGACAACTCCCCGCTGCGCCGCGGGAAGGAGACGGTGTGGAAGAAGTGGTCGGAGAATACGGGCATCCTCTCGGGCGACGAACTCTGCATAGAGAGTTTCAGGAGGATTGCGATGGCTCCTCCCAAGGTCCTTCCAGCCGTGCTGGAGGTATTTACCCGTACGGCACGGGAGGTCTGCGACGGCCAGCAGATGGATACCGATTTCGAGGACCGGGACGATGTCACCATGGAGGAGTACATGAAGATGATCTCCCTGAAGACCGCCGTGCTCCTGGGGTGCTCCGCCGCCGTGGGAGCCATCATAGCAGGAGCCTCAAGGAAGGACACCGCCAATGTTTACGACTACGCCTTCCAGACCGGCCTGGCTTTCCAGATTACCGATGACCTGCTGGACACATATGGCAACGTCGAGTTGTTCGGGAAGCCTATCGGCGGAGACATCATCATGGGGAAGAAAACGTGGCTGGTGACACGCGCCATGGAAAAGGCGTCTCCCGAAGTCAGGGCCGAACTGACGGATGCCCTGCATATGCCTTCGTCGGATGCGGAAGCGAAGATCGCCAGGGTCAAGGGCATATATGATTCCCTTGGGATTCCCCAGGATGCGGAGAAGGAG
Source organism: Bacteroidales bacterium (assembly GCA_017478125.1). Classification (GTDB taxonomy): domain Bacteria; phylum Bacteroidota; class Bacteroidia; order Bacteroidales; family UBA932; genus Cryptobacteroides. Next base: position 976 of record JAFVED010000142.1, read on the forward strand.
ATCCTCAACCTCTGTGAAAAGGGGCTTGCCTCGGCCGGGAAATCTTTCAGCGGGGTAGCCTATGAAACCCTCCGCCGCTTTACCATGAAGCTGGTAGGCAGGACCAGATGAGAAACAATTTATCCTGAGCCTGATATGAAATCTAAACTATTTGTCGCCCTTGCAGCGCTGGCCCTTATGGCTGCCTGCAAGCCTTCTGGCCTTGACCTTCCCAGGGGAAAGGCTTCCGCCGGCCTGACCGCTGCCGTAGAACAGTTCGTGGCGGAATCCCAAAAGGACACCAACTGGCATCTCCACAGCGTGATGGTGCTCCAGCACGGAAAGGTGCTTGCCGAGAAATGGATGGGAGAAGGGGCTCCGGACAAACCCCATGTGATGTTCTCTGACAGCTAGACATTTACAGCGACGGCAATCGGCTTCGCTATTTCCGAGGGAAAGCTGACCGGAGAGGACAAGCTCATTTCGTTCTTTCCTGACCGTCTCCCGGAGAATATTGACGAGAATATGAAGGAGGTAAAGGTGAAGGACCTGCTTACCATGAACGTCGGGATGGAGAAGGAACCCAGGGCCCAGA
>JAFVED010000143.1 GCA_017478125.1 Bacteroidales bacterium
GAGACTGTCCAGAAGGGCCTTGTCACAGAGGTCGCCTTTGACAAAACGCATGGACGGCCACTTGAGACTCACCACCATGGCCCCGCCATCGAAAGGCCCCTCAAAGCCATTCTCCTTGAGGCGTCCGATCTTCAGCCTGACATCGTAATAGTCATTTATATTGTCATAGCCGACGACCTCATCGCCCCTGGCAGCCAGTTTGGCAGCCAGGTTGGATCCGATAAAGCCGGCCGCCCCTGTCACAAGAACCTTCATAGGCGACTATTTTAGCCCCTCGATCCAGGAACGGATGTTCTCTTCCATCGAGGCCTCAGAATACTCAACCTTCCCGAACTTCTCGCCGGTAATATGCTCATACAGCTCAATATAGCGATCGGTGATGCCGGAGACAACCTCGGGAGTCATCTCAGGCACCGTCTGCCCTTCCTGTCCCTGGAAGCCGCCCGCCATCAGCCACTCACGCACGAATTCCTTGGACAGCTGGCGCTGCCTCTCACCCTTGGCGAGCCTTTCCTCATAGCCTTCAGCATAGAAATACCTCGAGGAATCCGGAGTGTGGACCTCGTCCATCAGGTAGATCTCACCATTCCTCTTGCCGAACTCATACTTGGTGTCGACAAGGATAAGACCCTGCCTCGCGGCGATCTCGGTTCCGCGCCGGAAAATGGCCCTGGTATATTCCTCAAGCCTCTCATAATCCTCGCGGCTGACAAGCCCGCCCGCTATGATGTCTTCTTTGGATATGTCCTCGTCATGCCCCTCGGCGGCCTTTGTCGTCGGGGTGATGATCGGCTCCGGAAACTTCTGGTTCTCAACCATATCCTCGGGAAGCGGAACCCCACAGAGTGTTCTCTTGCCGGCCTTGTACTCCCTCCAGGCGTGGCCGGCGAGATAGCCCCTGATGACCATCTCGACCTTGAACGGCTCGCACTTGTAGCCCACAGTGACCGCCGGGTCCGGAACAGCCACCTTCCAGTTGGGAAGGATGTCCGAGGTAGCATCCAGGAATTTGGCGGCTATCTTATTGAGGACCTGCCCCTTGTAAGGGATTCCCTCAGGAAGCACGACATCGAAGGCCGAGATCCTGTCGGTGACCACCATCGCCAGATACTCCCCATTGATGTCATACACGTCACGTACTTTGCCGACATACTTGCCAACCTGTCCCGGGAGGTTGAAACCCGTTTCCACAATAGCTTTCATTAATCTATCTCTTTTATAACAACACTTTTCAGAATATCATCCACAACCGGGGCAACCTGGTCATACTCGTACCCCCTTGTGAGACCGAACTTCAGCAATTTGAATTTGACCTGGGGATCCCCTGCCAAGGTCTTGAACTTCGTCTCAAGCACCGAGCGCATCCTGCGTCCGGCCTCCTCCTGGTCCACCTCGCCCAAGGCCTCGGCCGCGACAGACCTCGGAATCCCCTTGGCCACAAGGGTATATGTGATTTTCGCCGGGCCCCATCCCGTGAGCCTGGACTTCTCCCTCGCGAACGCTGAGGCATAACGCAGGTCATCCACGAACTTGTCATCCAGAAGGGACTGGAGGACCTTCCCGGCCAGTTCCCTGTCCCCGTCGAAAGCCTTCAAAGCCTTGCGGAAGACATCACTGGAGCAGTACTCCCTCTTCGAGCAACTCGCCTGCAGCCTGTCCAAGACTTTCGAATACTCCTCCATAGCTTAGAAATTAAACCCTATGCTGACATAAGTGCCTACACGGTGAGTGTAGTCCGACCAATGGGCATTGACGCTTATCGGGCCGACAATGGAGTTGTAGGTGTACTGGACGCCAAACCCGTGGTAGTCGTAAACCCTTGTTCCCCAATTATTGAAATCGTCAATATCATCAACAGACACAGCATAATTGTAAATGCCCGACAGATAATTGTTGCGGTACAGCTTGACACGGAGATCCGCCCTGGCGATCCCGAGCATCTTTGACATCGAGGCGGCGTTATTTATCCCGATGAAAGGCATCTGCTGCTCAAGATACCGCCCGGCCATGCTACCGCCCATAGTGTTGGCGAACTGGATAGGTATCTCATCCCCGAACAGGACCCGCCCGCTGAATGAAGGGATGACAGCGAAATCGTCCGAGCCATAAACTTTCATGGCGTCGAGCTGGACGGCGTGGAAGTTGCCCACACGCGTGGGAAATGAACCGAATACCCAGCTGTAATTGATGCCGACCGAATGACCGGAAGAAGGGACATAGCCGTCGTTCAGAGACTCATTCCTGCCATTGACAAAGAAAGACAAGTAGTTGTTTTTCAGGAGATCGGAGTTATATTCCCCGACCGCCCGCTCGGACAGGATGGAGCCTATATTGTAGAAGTCATTGCGGAAACCGCTCTTCATGAAAAACTTGGACCACTTGATGTTGGAGACGTACACTTCCTCCCGGATGTTCGTGTTGTTGATCCTGAAATTGTTGTCGCCCAGACTGAAGGTATTCCGGTCCGTGTACCTGATGTTGGCGGCGGCATTGACAGCCATGCCCCTCTGGGCCACATAGGAATAGACAAGCCCGGCATAGGGATTGGCTCCCACCTTGCCGGTGAAATCCCATGACGCCCCGCGCAACTTCTGAACTCCCAGGCCGACATTTACCATGACAGCGACGACCTCTTCCGTGTCGAACCTGGCGCCGACCCCGACTTTATTGATCGGCCCCTTTTTGCAATTGAACACCAGCCTGTACGGCTGGCCATCCCCAAGCAGCTCGTAATTGACATAGTCGAACGAGTTGGTGGCGAAAATGGTGGCCACCGCATCCTCTATCTCGGCGCTTCCGACCCGTGTCCCGGCCTTGATGTCGATCTTGTTCTGAAGGTAAGCGCTTTCCTTGTCACTCACTCCCGTGATCTCAACTCCCGAGATCAGCACCTTCCCGAGCCTTATGTCGTCAGCCACGGGGTTGTTCAGAGTCTTGACACCCGGACCGATCACCCGCTTGAGAGAGTCCAGCTGGCCGGCGACGGCGACAGCGGCCTCATATCCCCTGCCGATAATGACATCCACGCTCTTTGAGTCGAAGCTCATCATCGAATACTCATGAAGGTCAGGCTTGATCGTGACATCCGGTATATCGATATTGTTCTCGAAGGAAGCGCGCCCAATCATGTCAATACCCGTGTCCAGGATGTCGCCAAGGTTGTTGATCTCCGAGTAGGACCTGTAGCCGCTCGAGAGGTTGACACCAATCACGATGTCCGCGCCGCACTTCCTCGCGAGGTCCGTCGGGTAATTGTTCCTCATCCCGCCGTCCACGAGAACCATCCCCTCAGTCTTGACAGGAGTGAAGAGGCCGGGGATAGACATAGTGGAGCGCAGGGCCGTGTTCCACTTTCCCCGGGTCCAGATCTTCGCGGTGCCCTTCACCAGGTCTGTCGCCACGCAGAGGAAAGGGATAGGAAGATCTTTGTAGAAGTCGATCTCACCCTGATAGCCCACCGACAAGGAGCTCAGCAGGTTATTCACATTCTGCCCGAAGACCATCCCGGAAGGAAGGCTTCCCATGAGGTTGGACCTGACAAGGCCGGAGGCGTCGGCACCGTCAGCGCCGAAATGGATATCCTCGCTTCTATGGGGATACTGGAGCTCGTCGGACTTCTGCTTAAGGAACTCGTTCTTGTCATAATAGAACGGGAACGAGAGGACATACCTCTCCTTGTATTTGATAGTGGAATAGGACA
>JAFVED010000144.1 GCA_017478125.1 Bacteroidales bacterium
CGGAAGGGCAGCCAGGAATGTCAACGGTCTCGTCATAATGTACGCGGACAACATCACCGATTCGATGGAGGAGACAATACGGGAGACCAACCGCAGAAGAACGAAACAGATGGAGTACAACAAGATCCATGGGATCACCCCGAAACAGGTGGAGGTGAAGATGAATGTCCTCGCGTCCGAACTCTACGGGACTTCGGAGAAAGCGGTCAATCCCAGGGTGGCCAACGGTCCGAGCGGCAGGGTCAGCGCCAAAGACTCCGTCTCGGATCCCACTTATATTCCCAACCCGAGCGAGTTGGGTAAAGGCACCATCTCCGTCGGTCTTGGCCATGACTCCAAGCGGGAAGGCAACACCGCCTATGTAGATGGCTATGTGAAGGCGGACCTCGCCGCCGTCCTGCAAGACCCTGTCATCAGGGCCATGAGCCGGGAACAGATCGAGAAGACCATCGCCGAGGACAAGCGGCGTATGGAGCATTCAGCCGCCGAACTGGACTTCAGCCAGGCCGCGAAGTACCGCGACGAGATGTGGGCTCTCCAGGAATATCTGAAAGTCTGGAAATAACAGGGACAGGAAACTCAGACCCTGGTGACCTTCACGACATGCTTGAGGTTCTTGATCTGGGATATCACCTTGTCAAGTTCCATGTTGGAAGGGACGCTGACCCGCATAGAGATCTCGTATGTGCCGTTCCTGTAGTTCTCGGCGACATTGAAGGATCTAAGAGAGGCTTTGAACGAGCTCACCACCTCGGTTATCCTGCCGATCACGGAGGCCTCAATGCCGGTCACGACCTTGAGAGTGCCTTGGAAACTGCCGCCGGAAGGGCTCTCCGCCCATCTTACTTTCTGGATCCTGTAAGGATAAGTGCTGATCAACCTGGCCGCGTTGGGGCAGGAAATGCGATGTATCTTGATGCCCTCAGTCCTGGTCACAAAGCCGAACACATCATCACCAAAGACAGGGTGACAGCATTTGGCCATCTTATAGTCCAGCCCCTTCAGGTCCTTGGCGTTCAGCACGAGGATATCATCTGTGGCGGTACGGCTTTCCCAGGCTTCCGACCTCGCCTCGACACGGGCAGCCTCAGCCTCTTTGGCGGCATCCAACGAAAGGGCCACGGCCTTGTCATGATCCTGGATGAAAGCCTTGACATCGTTGACATCTATCACCGAATCCGCTATGGCGGCATAGACAGATGTCTGCGAGGACAACCTGTTCTTTTTCAGGTACTCGGAGATCATGTCGTCCGGGAACTCAAGTTTCCAGTTCTTGAGACGCCTGCCCAACAGTTCCCGTCCAGAGGCCGCCTTCTTATATTCCTCCTCGTCAAGTTCCCGCTTGATCCTGCTTTTCGCCTTGGAAGTGACGACGAAGTTGAGCCAGTCCGGGGAAGGCCTCTGGTTCTTGCCGGACATAATCTCCACCACATCCCCCGTCTTGAGTCTCTCCCTGATAGAAACCGCCTTCCCATTGACACGGGCACCTGTGCATCTGACTCCGAGTCCAGTGTGGATATTGAACGCGAAATCAAGGACAGTCGCTCCCGCCGAAAGGATCCGGAGCTCACCGGTCGGAGTGAAGACGAAGATCTCCTCGGAGGGCGGCTCCGGCAAATCCTCAGGATTGCTGGAGCCTGGATGCTCGAGAGCGTACCTGACAGAAGTCAGCCACTTGTCCATTTGCTCCTCATGACGGACTCCTTTGTAGGACCAATGGGCGGCCTGGCC
>JAFVED010000145.1 GCA_017478125.1 Bacteroidales bacterium
AATAGACATAATCCTCAGACTGGAAGACCACGTAGCGCTCCCCCTCGCCGATTTTCTTCAGGGAAAAATCGTAACCCCACACAGGATTGTGAGACAAGAGCTCCGCCTTCTCCTCGTCCGTCATGTCCTCAATCTCCATGATTGATTCCCTCCTAGCCTTCACATCCGCGTCGGACTGTCTCCCGATCACGCCGGAGGCTTGACAGAGGTAATAGGTCAGGAAAGCCTCGACATCCTTCCTGTCACCGCCGAAAGGAGGGAAAAAACGCTCGTCCTCGTAGGAGGTGATCCGGCTAAGGATGTCATCCACCACCTCGAGCAGTTTCCCGGTTATCCTGTCCCCGACCGCCCCGGCTCCGGACGGAAGGTCCACATCCATAGAGATATGCGAATACGCCGTGGAATCAGCGCGGGTGTAATTCTCGACCTGAAGACTCTTCGGGGTCCGGCCGCAAGAGGCCAGCGCCACCACCATGACGGAGAGAGTCACGCCCAAGACAATGATACTCTTTTTCATCTTCCAGCGATTGTTTTCGCGAATATAACCATTTTGCCAGGCAAAGAAAAAACCGGAATCCTCGAAAAACCCGAAAGATTCCGGCCTGGTGCCCAAAGCCGGGCTCGAACCGGCACGTCTTTAAAGGACATTGGATTTTGAGTCCAACGCGTCTACCAATTCCGCCATTCGGGCAGTAAACGGATGGACTGCAAATTTATCTATTTTCCTCGAAAATGCAAAATGTCCCGGCATAAAGTTGATGACAGGACAAAAGGAAGTGGGACTATGTTCCTATTGACGGAAAATCTGATTATATTTGTGGGATAAACCTTTTTAAGAATTATTCGCTTTATGAGACTTGAAGGAAGACGCGAAAGCACCAATGTCGAAGACCGCCGCGGAATGAGCGGAGGTGCTGTCGCCGGCATCAGCGGGGGTGCCATAATCATCGCTTTACTCGTGATGCTCCTTGGTGGAGACCCCTCGGCTGTGATCCAGCAGATGGGCACGACCCAGACAACTGAACAGACTGGCAATGTCACTTTTTCGGAGGAGGAGCAGGAACTCGCCTCGTTCGCCAAGAAGATCCTGGCAGGCACTGAAGACATCTGGACCGCGCAGTTCGCCAAATACGGTTATCAGTATCAGGCTCCGAAGATGGTCCTCTACACAGGAACAACATCCTCAGGGTGCGGCACAGCGAACTCCCAGGTGGGGCCATTCTATTGCTCTGCCGACCAGACTGTTTACCTCGACCTCAGTTTCCTCTCGACAATGAGGCAGCAGATCGGGGCAGACGGCGACCTCGCCTATGCCTATGTCATCGCCCACGAGGTCGGCCACCACGTCGAGTACCTGCTTGGAACCCTCTCGAAGGCCCACCAGAAAATGAACCAGTCGAGCAAGGCGGTAGCCAACCAATGGAGCGTGAGACTCGAGCTGCTCGCCGACTACTACGCCGGAGTGTGGGCCAACAACGACAACGCGAGATTCCGCTCGATCGAGCCCGGGGACATCGAGAAAGCTCTTGACTGCGCCTCCAAGATCGGAGATGACTACCTCCAGAAGAAGGCCCAGGGCTATGTGGTCTCGGAATCATTCACCCACGGCACGGCCCAGCAGAGATACAACTGGCTCAAGAAAGGTCTGACCTACGGCGACATCGAGCACGGCAACACTTTTGAGATTGACTACAATAAACTTTAGCATGAAACATTTTTCACTTCCCAAAGATGGTGGATTGATCGAGGGAAACCTGCCCAAGGGCATCCTTCATTCCCACGAGAAAATCACCGCCGAGATTTTCGATGACGCCACAAATGGCAGCGAGAGTGTCGCCCAGGTCATCATCAAAGCTATCTCCGACCATGAGAAAGCCTCCCTGCCGAGGGCTTTCAAGCTCGGACTCACAACAGGTGTCACCCCCTCAATCCTTTACAGGAGGCTCGCCGACTTGTACCACGACGGAGAAGTCTCGTTCGCCAATGTGGAGGTATATTCAATCGACGAGTACTACCCCTGCGACAAAGACTCCGCGCAAAGCCGCAACAACAGGCTGCACAAGGAGTTCCTTGACTTGGTGGACATAAAGCCCGAGAATATACATATTCCTGACGGCACTGTCCCGGAGAACCGCGTGTCGGACTACTGTGTCGAGTTCGACAAGATCGCCAACGGGCTGGACCTGCTTGTGATCGGGGTTGGAGAAGGCGGACAGGTCGGCTTCAACGAGGCCGGAACCTCGGAAAAGAGCCGCACCAGAGTTGTTCCGCTTTCCTACCAATCCAGGAAAACACAGGCGAGGAACTTCAACGGAGACATGTCAGTCACCCCCCGGTCGGCGATCACGATGGGGATAGGGACCATGATGAGCTCGCACAGGATTATCCTTATGGCTTGGGGAGAGGACAAGGCTGGAGTCGTCCGCGCGATTGTCGAGGGAAACATCGAGCCAGCGTGTCCCGCCTCATATCTCCAGAAGCACGACAACATAAGCTTCTACACGGACGAGATGTCCGCCTCGCTGCTTACGAGGCTGGTGGCCCCCTGGACTGTCGGGCCTTGCGACTGGACTCCGAAACTCATCCGTAAAGCCGTCGTGTGGCTTTGTGAGAAGGTCCACAAGCCTATCCTTAAACTCTCCCAGAAGGATTACCTTGAGAACTCGCTCGGAGAGCTTCTGGAGCTCTACGGGCCGTACGACAAGATCAATATCGACGTTTTCAACGAGTTGCAGCACACCATCACCGGATGGCCGGGCGGAAAGCCGGACGCTGACGACTCCACAAGGCCGGTCAAATCTACCCCCTTCCCCAAGAGGGTGCTCATCTTCTCTCCCCACCCGGACGACGACGTGATCTCGATGGGCGGCACTTTCATCCGTCTCGTCCACCAGGGTCACGATGTCCATGTGGCATATGAGACTTCCGGGGACCTCGCTGTCCACGACGATGTCGTGCTCCAGCATCTGGACGCCGCCCGGCAGCTTGGTTTTGAGGACAGGTTCAACGAGATCAAGGCGGTCATCGCCTCCAAGAGACCCGGAGAGCCGGAGCCCAAGGAGTTATTGGCGCTCAAGGCGGCCATACGGCGCAGCGAGGCGAGAGGAGCCGACCGTAGTTTCGGGCTCAACGACGAGACAAACGTCCACTTCCTGAATCTTCCGTTCTACGAGTCGGGAGGTGTCACCAAACTGCCGAGGACACAGGCAGACATCGACATAATCAAGGAACTGATCCTGAAGCTGCGGCCAGACCAGATCTACATGGCCGGAGACCTGGCTGATCCCCACGGGACCCACAGGGTCTGCACGGAGGCGGCCCTGGAAGCTATCGAGCAGCTTAAAGAAGAAGGCAACGACTGGCTGGAGAACACCACTATCTGGCTGTACAGGGGCGCATGGATGGAATGGGAGCTCTGGAGAGTGGACATGGCCGTTCCCCTGAGTCCCGACGAGGTGGTCGAGAAACGTCACGCCATATTCCGTCACCTCTCCCAGAAAGACATAGTGCCATTCCCCGGCGACGACCCCAGAGAATTCTGGCAGAGAGCCGAGGAGCGCACCCAGAACACCGCCAGGCTCTATGACGAGCTCGGCATGGCAGAGTATCAGGCCATAGAGGTATTCCTCAGATTGAAATAAAACCACATAGACATGAAAGTAATAATCAGAGACAACAAGAAAGAGGCCTCCGTCTGGGCGGCCCGTCACATCGCGGAAGCCATCAAAGCTAAGGCTGAGCGCACCGATGATCCTTTTGTGCTGGGGCTTCCCACAGGATCCACACCTTTGGACACATACGCGGAGTTGGCCCGCATGTGCGAGGCCGGTGAGGTGTCGTTCAAGAATGTGATCACCTTCAACATGGACGAGTATGTGGGGATCCCCGAGAAACATCCGGAGAGCTACCACAGCTTCATGTACAGGAACCTCTTTGACAAGATAGACATCCCGGCCGGCAACATCCACATCCTCAACGGGAACGCCGCGGATCTTGACAAGGAATGCGAGGATTACGAGAAAGCCATCGCCGCCGCTGGCGGTATAGACCTCTTCCTCGGAGGAGTCGGTGAGGATGGACACCTGGCTTTCAACGAGCCTTTCTCCTCCATCAATTCCCGGACCAGGGTCGTCACCCTCACCCAGGACACCATAGAGGTCAACTCTCGCTTCTTCGGAGGCGACACAAGCCAGGTTCCGAAGCAAGCCATGTCAGTCGGCGTGGCGACCGTTTGCGACGCCGCTGAGGTCCTTATCCTTGCCTTTGGAAGCAAGAAAGCCAGAGTGGTCGCCCAGGCCGTCGAGGGATCCGTGAGCCATTACGTCACCCTCTCAGCCCTCCAACTCCACGAGAATGGGATTGTCGTGCTTGACGAACCTGCCGCCGGAGAGTTGAAGGTCAACTCATACAAATATTTCAAAGCTGTGGAAGCAGCTGAAAACAAGTGATTTACCATAGAACGACAAACAAATGAGAACCAAATTTTTGTTCGCCAGCCTGTTGATGCTGATATCCCTTGGGGTCTACGCCCAAGAGGAAACTCCTGTCAAGAAATACGGGTTCAAATCCGCCATTGTCAAGCTTTCCACCGACATGATGGGACAGACCGTCCAGTCTACAGCCTACGTTGACGACTACGGCGCCAAAGAGAGCCAGAAGATCAAGATGAGTGTTCCCGGAATGGGAGAGATGGAGAGCGGCTCTATCATTAAGGACGGCAAGGCGTGGAGCGTCAACTACACCATGAAGCAAGTCCAGGAGGTAGACCTTGGAGAGATTAAACAGCCCAATTTCCTTGACCTCTCCGAAGACATGATGAAAGAGTTCAATATCCAGGAAGTGGGCACAGGCAAGGTCCTTGACAAGGATTGTGTCATCTACACCATGGAGACGGAGACCCAGGGAATGACCGCCAAACTCAAAGTCTGGTGCTACAAAGGTTTCACCCTCAAGTCGGTGACCGACATCAGCGGAATGACTATCACAGCCACCGCCACTGATTTCCAGGAGGACGTGATGGTTCTTCCCCAGGTATTTGACGTGCCCAAATACTGATCGCCGGCAAGATGAGGAGGTTTGTGGTTTTAGCCGCCGCGTTTCTGGTCAGCGCTGTCATTCTGGCGCAGAACAACAATGATTCCGGCTACGGGGAATTGTTCTCTTCCGATGTCACCACCAGAGGCGGGAAGGGAGAGCTTGAGAGGTTCCACGGCCGGTTGATGTTCAACGAGTCAAACGAGTTGCTGAGTCCCGGTGACGTGGAGAACTGGTTCTGGAAGAAATATCTCGGAGCCAGGACCTTGCAGGACTATGGGCAATACCTGTGGATTCTGGGCGCCTCATGGGTCGCTACCGACCTTCTGATCTCCGCCTTGTACAGTGGTGATACAATCACGCCCCCCTCGATGATCGTTGGAGGCATTTGTGTCCTCATCGGAGGCGCCATGGACCTGGGAGGATGGATAAGGCTCGGAAACCTGGCCAAAACTTACAACAACGATCCCACAGCCCGCAAACAATATTCCTTGAACCTCGGCCCGACACGCTCCGGCGGTTTCGGACTTTCATTAAGTTTTTGATTATAAATGAGCGACTTCCGTATTTTTGTCGAGAAATATCCCGAATTCCAAGTGGAAGCGGGCAGCCTTCTTTCTGAGTTGAACGAGAATCTGGGGCTTCACCTTAGAACGCTCCGCCTCCTCAATGTGTATGATCTTTTCGGCTTCACGAGGGACCTGCTTGAAAGAAGCCGGTACAGCGTTTTCGGCGAGATTGTCACGGACAAGGTCCTGGACGAGGTGGATTTGAGAGACTCAAGGCACATCGCGGTCGAATACCTGCCCGGTCAGTTTGACCAAAGGGCTGCTTCGGCTGTGGACTGTGTACATCTTATCGATCCCACGGCAAGGATAAACATCAAGAGCTCAAAGCTGATAATAGTCGATGACGACGCTTCAGATGAGACTCTCGACAAGATACGCCGCTATGTCATAAACCCTGTCGAGTCAAGGGAAAAGGATCTCACCAAACTGTCCGACACGGAGCATGCCGCCGTGAAGGATGTGCCGGTGCTTGAAGGATTCCGGTCCATGGAAGGTCCTGACCTTAAGGCATATCGCAAGAAAATGGGGCTCGCGATGAACGAGGATGACCTCGCGGAGGTCGTGAGGTATTTCAAGGCCGAGGGACGGGAGCCTAACGAGACCGAGCTCCGTATCCTGGACACTTACTGGAGCGACCATTGCCGTCACACTACCTTCACGACGGAGCTGGAGGACATCAAAGTCGAGGAGTCGTTCATCAAGGAAGACATAGAGGGTACCATGAGCCTCTACCTCAAGATGCGCTCCGAGCTCGGAAGGGAAGGCAAGGGATTGAACCTCATGGATATGGCCACGATAGGCGCCAAATATCTCAGGAAGGCCGGGAAACTGGACGACATGGAGGTCAGCGAGGAGAACAACGCCTGCGGCATATTCATCGATGTCGATGTGGATGGGGTATCAGAGCGTTGGCTTCTCCAATTCAAGAACGAGACACACAACCACCCGACCGAGATCGAGCCGTTCGGAGGCGCGGCGACCTGCCTCGGTGGAGCGATACGGGATCCACTCTCTGGACGCTCTTACGTCTACCAGGCGATGAGGGTGACTGGAGCCGGAGACATCTACAAGCCTGTCTCCCAGACGCTTCCCGGGAAACTTCCACAGAAGGTCATAACCCGCAAGGCCGCGGGAGGATATTCCAGCTACGGCAACCAGATCGGCCTGGCCACCACCCATGTCAGGGAGATCTACCACGACGGCTACACCGCCAAGAGGATGGAGGTGGGAGCCGTGGTCGGAGCTGTCAAGGCCTCCAACGTGAGAAGGGAGAGTCCCAAGCCGGGAGATGTAGTGCTGATGCTCGGCGGACGGACCGGCCGTGACGGCATAGGAGGCGCCACCGGATCGTCCAAGGAACACACCGAGGAGTCCCTCGAAACATGCGGCAGCGAGGTCCAGAAGGGCAACCCGCCGGAGGAGAGGAAGCTTGAGAGGCTCTTCCGCAGGCCGGAGGTCACCTCCCTCATCAAGAAGTCCAACGATTTCGGAGCGGGCGGAGTCTCCGTCGCTATCGGCGAGCTTACCGCCGGGCTGGACATCTACCTCGACAGGGTGCCTGTCAAATACAGCGGAATGAACTCCACCGAACTGGCCATCAGCGAGTCGCAGGAGAGAATGGCCGTCGTGATCGAGGCGAAAGACGAGGAATTGTTCAAGGAATATTGCCACTCGGAGAATATCGAGGTGACACATGTCGCCGATGTGACTGACTCTGAGAGGATGAGGATGTACAACAAAGGCGAGCTGGTGGTTGACCTCAGGCGCGACTTCATCGACAGCGCCGGCGCGCGACACTTCTCAAAGGCTGCTGTCAGCGCTGTTGAAGACATCGACCCCTTCTCCCGTGACATTCCCGGCAAGAACCTGAAAGAAAGGATGTTCGCCAATCTTCAAGACCCGAATGTCACCAGCCAGAAAGGGCTGATCGAGATGTTCGACTCGACCATCGGACGCTCAACGGTGCTGATGCCTTTCGGAGGCGAGCTACAGACAACCGAGACCCAGGTCTCTGTCCAGAAATTGCCCGTGGACGGCTTCACCGACACGGCAAGCATGATGGCTTTCGGTTTCAATCCGGACATCTGCTCATGGAGTCCGTACCACGGCGCGGCATATTCCTTCGTGGAGGCATGCTCGAAGATTGTCGCCGCCGGAGGAGACTGGAAGACAATGCGTTTTTCCTGCCAGGAATATTTTGAGAGGATGACTTCCGACCCTCATACCTGGGGCAAGCCGACCGCAGCTCTCCTCGGAGCCCTGAAGATGCAGAAGGATCTCGGACTGCCATCCATCGGAGGAAAAGACTCGATGAGCGGATCTTTCGAGACCGACCACGGGCCCATCAATGTCCCGCCGACATTGATCGCGTTCGGTATCACTCCCGTCAAGGCCGGGGATGTGATCTCGCCGGAACTCAAATGGGAAGGCGACAGGCTCTACCTCGTCAGGCACACCCCTCTCCAGAACAGGATGCCGGATGTGGATCAGCTCAAGAAGAACTGGGACAATATTCTCGCCAAGATCAAGGACGGCACGATCGTGGCCGCTTGGTCCGTCGGCTTCGGCGGAGTAGCCGAGGCTCTCTGCAAGATGAGCTTCGGCAACGCGTTCGGGTTCGACGTGAAACTCAGCGAGAAAGATCTTTTCGACCTCGCCTACGGCTCTATAGTCATAGAGACCGACGGGGAAGTCAATTTCGACAACGCCGAACTCATTGGGGAAGTCACTTCCGGAGAGGACGGTAATGTCAGGGTCAACGGGACAGCGATCTCCATCTTCGAGTTGATGGATTTCAACGGATCCCTTTTTGATAAAGTCTACCCGTCCGTCAGCGAGTCTGCCCACAATAGACTGGTTCCCAAGGGCATAGAAGGAGTGAAACCGTTCAAGGCCAAGAAAATAGACCTGGAGTACAAAGGTCCCGCAGTCGACAAGGTGGTCGCTTACTTGCCGGTATTCCCCGGGACCAACTGCGACTACGACTCCGCCAAGGCCTTCCGCAAGGCCGGGGCAGAGGTGCGTACCAGCGTGTTCCGCAACCTCAGCGACAAGGACGTGTTCGACTCGATCGACGAGATGGCCAGGAACATCCGTGAGTGCCAGATCCTGATGATCTCGGGCGGTTTCTCCGCGGGAGACGAGCCTGACGGCAGCGGCAAATTCATCGCCAATGTGCTGAACAACAAGGAGATCGCTTCCGCTATCGAGGATCTTCTCGCGAGGGATGGGCTCATCCTCGGAATATGCAACGGCTTCCAGGCACTTGTCAAGTCCGGACTGCTTCCTTACGGAGAGCTGGGCAAAGTCACCAAAGACTCCCCCACCCTGTTCCGCAACGACATCAACCGCCACATCTCGCAGATGGTCACCACAAGGGTGGCTACCACCAACTCCCCTTGGCTGAGGGGAATGTCGGTCGGAGACGAACACACTATCCCCGTCAGTCACGGGGAGGGCAAATTCGTTGTGAATGAAGAGCTTGCCCGCGAGTTGTTCGCCAACGGGCAGGTGGCGTTCCAGTATGTTGATCCGATCACGGACGAGCCCACGATGGAGTCGCCGTACAACCCTAACGGATCTTACTACGCCATCGAAGGCATCATCAGCCGCGACGGGCGGATCCTCGGCAAGATGGGTCACAGCGAGCGCTACGAGGAAGGCCTGTTCAAGAACATCGAGGCCGACCTCGAGCAACCTTTATTCGACAATGCTGTCAATTATTTTAAAATCAAATAATTATTAGGAGGATTGGGCTACTCAAGCGTCCATTCGGCGCCGTCTTTAGTATCTTTTACAGTAATACCCAGGGCCTTGAGATGGTCGCGGATAGCGTCGCTCAGGGCCCAGTCCTTCGCGGCTTTCGCCTTAGCCCTTTCTTCAAGGACCATGTCCATGAGTCCGGACACAATCTCCTGATTCCTGCCGCCTTCTCCAGCCGTTTCATCCTTCAGTCCAAGAACCCCGGACACAATGTCGTCAAAGATCTGAAGAAGGGTCCGCAGGTCGCCTTCGGAGAGTTTTACGGCACCTGATTTGGCTGAATTGATGACCTTCACCGCTTCGAAGATGTGCGACAGCGCCACCGGGGTGTTGAGGTCGTCGCAAAGGGCGTCATAGACACCTTCGAAGATGGCCTTGATCTCAGGAGAGTCCGCAGGGCAGGTGTCCGGGGCAATGGCGGTGGGGAGCTCGCCGTAGGGCAGATCCTTCGCATCGCTCAGGATGACAGAGGAGAGGGAAGACAGGTCCTTGTAGGCCTGGAGGACTCGTTTCAGGGCCTTTTCTGAGGCCTGGAGAGCCTCATTGCTGAAGTCGAGCGTACCCCGGTAGTGTGCCTGCAGGATGAAGAAGCGGACTGTCATCGGAGAGTAGGCCTGCTCGAGTTTCGGATGGTTCCCCGAAAAGAGTTCCGGCAGCGTGATGAAATTGCCGAGGGACTTGCCCATCTTCTGGCCATTGATCGTGATCATGTTGTTGTGAACCCAGTAGCGGACTCCACGTGTGCCTCTCCAGGCAACATTCTGAGCGATCTCGCATTCATGATGCGGGAACATGAGGTCCATCCCGCCTCCGTGGATGTCAAACTCCTCACCGAGATATTTTTCACCCATCACAGAGCACTCAAGATGCCATCCGGGGAAACCCTCGCTCCATGGACTGGGCCAGTGCATGATGTGCTCAGGCTCGGCCTTCTTCCAGAGAGCGAAATCGTAGGGAGCCTTCTTGTCGCTCTGGCCATCGAGGGAGCGCGTTCCCTCAAGAGTGTCATTAAGATTGCGTCCTGAGAGGATGCCGTAATGGTGCTTCTCGTTGTATTTTTCCACGTCAAAGTAGACGGAACCATTTGAGACATAAGCATATCCGGCATCAAGGATCTTCTTGATGGTCTCGATCTGCTCGATGATATGCCCTGAGGCTCTCGGCTCGATCGAAGGCGGAGCGACATTAAGAAGGCGCATCGCCTCATGGTAACGGAAAGTGTAATTCTGCACCACTTCCATCGGCTCAAGCTGCTCAAGGCGGGCCTTCTTGCTGATCTTGTCCTCACCCTCGTCGGCGTCATGCTCAAGGTGACCCACATCAGTGATGTTCCGGACATAGCGGACCTTGTAGCCGAGATGTCTCAGGAGTTTGAACAGCACATCGTAAGTGACCCCGGGACGGGCGTGTCCCAGATGGGCGTCGCCATACACGGTCGGTCCGCAAACATACATCCCCACATGGCCCTCGTGGACAGGAACGAAAAGTTCCTTGTTCTTTGTCAGTGTATTCGTAAGAAAAAGAGTCCTCATCGCGGTGTTTTCGTTAAATCTTTCAAATTTACATTATTTAACGCAAAACACCAACCCGACATTCTCCTTACCTGCCTAATAAGCCCTCAACTCTTACAGAGGCAAGTCGCAGGGAGGGCCAGAATCGAGTTGATCGCTCAAAAAACAATTCCACCCAGCCAAACGTGGCCGAAACTATAACCCGCTGATCACCTCCTTGGAAAGAGTGGTCAATTCAGAAATAGTGTCCACTTCGTAGCCTTTCAACTTCATACGCCGGGCAGTCTCGAGCAATCCTTCGTTCATGGCCGAGCGGAGCTGGCTCCGCTGGTCGACCTCCCACATGTAGCGGGCGAGGTACTCTCTCTGGCTCATCTCATCCATGGAGGCGAAGTTAGACAATCGGAACATCTTTCCCAAATAACTGCCTTTATATTCAATCGGCATCTCCTTCATCTTGCCCATATTCTTAATGGTATAGAAGAAGGGTTGATAAGGATTCCATAGTTTTGTGGTTTATAGTTTCCGCAAAACTATGGAATCTTATCGAATGTTTTTCTGTTATTTGAACTTTAGGACGGAGCAGAATGGACGCTTGAGTAGAACGTAGCTGACACAATAAGCCTGATATTCAATGAGTTAATAATTATCCCAGATCTTTTACAAGGCATAGGATATATGGGAAGTACTTGATTCTCGATATGGAACTATCTCTAAAAAATGCCACATAAAGAGTTCAGGATCTAAGGGCGGATGACAGGATTTAAATATCACAATTTCTTGACCCTAAAATTGAACTTTTTCAAAATGGTCAAAAAAAAGGGAAAGTTATGATAAGACCACTGGTTGCTTACCGCAGATTCAATCTTATCCGCACTTTTAAGAATCTGGTTATCACCTATGAAATATCTACCCGAAAGACCCCCAGCCTTCATTCCTTGATTAATATCAGATAACCGTCTTACCGTTTTATATCCTCCTGGAAGCTCTTTAATATTGAAAGTAGTCTCGATTTCTTCGTATGTCGCATTCGGGTATTTCTTCACAAAGAGTCTCAATGCTTCCAAAACAAGAGTCCGCATATTCATTGGAGAACTACCATTGAGAGTATACTTTGAAATTTTTCTTGGCGCTGACTTCTTCATGGAGCTTCGCTCATTTCCACTGCTCCCATACTCCGCTTTGACAACAATCTTCTCAATTTCCTGATCTAAAGTAGGAACATCAACGCAGCCTTCTTGCATATAATGGGCTTTGAGAATCCCTTTGAGAAACGCTTCCAACTGATTACCGCGAGACAGCGCATTCAGCTCATTTGCCAGTTTAGCCTTGTAATTGATAATTTGTAGCCTTTCCGCACAAAAAGCTTCAAGTTTGCCCAAATCAAACGATTCATACGACAGAAGATCGCAGAAGAGCTCACCTTCTGGAGAATCTGGGGACAAAGAGGTTGAAAGCACGGAGTGAGGATTGCTGGTATCATTCGGGGAATTATAATACAACTGTATCTTTTCTCCAATGTATATGCCTACCCTTAACTCCAGTTGTCTCATATAGGAGAACAGCTGTTTCGCGTTCTTCTTCTTTAAATGATTGGCTGGTTTTTTCAACTCGATTGGAAGGACACGCACCCCATCTTTCTTGAGGACAATATCAGGAATAATTATCGTATTCGCAGTCTCAAGTCGAGGTCTCGACTCGATACAACCATAATAGACACTCCAACCAAGAAGTTTGAACTGATCTTCCACTTTAGGCTGATAATCCTTTTCTGGTAGATTGCCCGCCTGACACTCCTTAAGCGAGATAGCAATATCATTCCATCTGTTCATACGTTTCCTCCTTTAAGAATCTGTTCTGAATGAAAACTCTCAGATCGAAAGATTGTTACCAACTGAATGTAACGTATCCGGTGTTGTAAGACTCGAATCCTTCCTTAAGATGTCTCAACTGATCAATACAATCAGTCACGTTTGCGAAATAATTCTCATTGTATTCAGTGTTTCCAAAGAAGAACCCTTCTTTGGTCGGAAGAAGAACATCTGCCAAATCGTGATTGATGAGGACTTTGGTACACCTTTCTATCAGGTCATCCAAGTCCGAGTCGTTGAAGATCGCATATCTTCCGTCGGGTGTCATTCCCTTTTTCTCGAAATATGCGTATATGAAATTGACTTTATGGAAATATGCGTCACAATGCTTACCGATTTTATCCACCTCTGTTTCAACCATAGACAATAATTGGGGCAAGTCCATCACCTTTCTGGTATATGGGAAAATAAAGCCATCATATCTCTTCGCCAACTTAATGTACAGCCAATTTACGAATATGAAATACTGCAGGTTATAAGCATCTTTGTCACGCTCCTCTTTCCATGTGATATAATCGTTCCATGCGGTTTTGAGCGGATTGAGATGCTCGGAGAGTCCTATCTGGAATTCAATCTGAGCCTTGGTGTCATCCATCCCCGCAAATTTCTGGAAGTACTCCTCGTCTTCTGGATCTCCCTCAAACCGCAGATTTGTCCTTTTAAAGTAAATGTCTAAACCCATTTCGTAGAATGCAATACTATTCAGCCGAAGAGAACTCGTCTTTCCCAACTCCGCAAAGCGGGCAGACCCAATCCTCGGGAATATCTTCAAAGGCCGTTCCTGGGGCTATCCCATTGTCCGGGTCTCCGACAGCGGGATCATATTCGTACCCGCAAACATCACAAGTGTACTTTTTCATATCAATTCTGGTATTAAAGTGTAAATATACGAAAAAGATTCACTTTCCCCACTCCCTGTTCGGGAGCGGCCCCATCTCGAGCGTCAATGTCCTTCCTTCCATGATCTCATCATGGGTTATCCAAGGTCCTTCGAGAGGCTTCCCGTCAAGGGTGGCCTTTTGGATATATTTGTTCTCGTCAGATACATCTTTAGCCTTGACCATAAACACCTTCCCGCTCGGGAGCCGCATTTTGGCCTCCTCGAAGACCGGACTCCCGATCGTGTAAATAGGCTCCCCTGGGGTCACCGGATAAAATCCGAGGGAAGAGAACACCACGAAAGAGGAGAGTCCCCCGCCGTCCTCGTCGCCAGGAACTCCCATCAGGTCGTCCCTGAACCAGGTGTCCAGCATCTGCCGGACCCGTTTCTGGGTCTTCCAAGGAGCTCCGGCGTAGTTGTAGAGATAAGGGATGTGCAGCGAAGGCTCGTTTGCCATCGAGAACTGGCCGACATTGCCCGTGTGGTCAGGCAACTTGGCGTAGAATGAATACTTCGAGCGTCCAAGAGGAGTGGCGAACATCCTGTCTAACTCGCTGACGAAACGCTCCGGCCCACCCATCAGCTCCACCAGGCCGGGAATGTCATGCTGGACATCCCAGCGGTACACCCAGGCGTTGTTCTCGTCGTAGTATTCCCTGGCTCCCATCCCGCCGGGGAAATTGTAGTCGACATCAGGAATGAAGTTCCCGTCCTTGTCCTTGGGATGGAAGAAAAGGGTCTCAGGATTGAAAAGCTTCCGGTAGTTTGCGGACCAAGCCTTGAAATACTCCGCGTCTTCCTTATTGTCAGCGGCTTCCGAAAGTCTCGAGAGCGCCCAGCAATCGTAGGCCGTCCCTAGGCTCACCGCCACCGGCTGGCGTTTCTCCCAACCGACATTCGGATCGGTCTCAGGTTCGCCCGCCCGAAGCGCTGGAATATATCCATGCTCCCAATAGAAAGCGTCCACCTCACCCGCCGGGTTCCCGCTCCAAGGCACCAGGGTCTTCTCCCTTAGCGCCTTCCGTCCCGCCCCATAGGCCGCCCTGACATCGAACTCCAACCCTTTGGCGAGGGCGTCGGCAAATGTCGGGATCCCGTGGTTGCTGTTCATCCTGCGGGAGTCCCCGCTGACCTCGGGGAAGGTCGGCATCCAACCGGTCCCCATCTGCTCCGCCATCCGGAGATACGAGGCCAGGATGTTCTCCTCCAAGGTCTGGTCCATGATGGTCCTGAGGGGATGGGCGGCCCTGTAGGTGTCCCAGATCCAGTCATCTGTGTAGAAGGGGACTCCACCGTCGTCATGGACAGAACCGTCGAAAGCGCTCCAATAGCGTCCTCCCTCACTCATGTTGACAGGTCTCTCAAATGTCCGGTAATATGAGGTGTAGAACACCCTTTTGCGTTTTTCAGGACCCCTGACGGCGATCCTTCCCAAGGTCTCGTTCCATATTCTCCTACCCTCACGTGCGACAACATCAAGGTCATAATCAGGTATTTCCGCCCGCAGATTCGCCTTCGCCTGAGCCTCGTCGATGAAAGAAACCCCGTAACGCAGCTTGACGGAGGACTCGGAGAACGTCAAGGTCACCCAGCGGTTCCGACCGGAACATGTGGTGTCCACCCTTGCAGGCAGGGTCTCAGGCTCCATATAGACATAAACCTTGGTTTCCCCTTCAACAGCCTGCCACCCGGAAAGGGCATCCCCGTCCCACGAGACGGAGCCATCTTGGACCGAAAGGCTTATCCTGAGAGGATCCTCGGCCTCAAGGGAATAGATGGCCGAGTGGTGGGAGAGGGCGTACCTGGCTTTGATTGCCCCGTCGTCGAGGGTCACTTCGAAAGAATATGGGGTCAGACGCTCATTGTCATAAGTAACCGGCCCTTCGACAAGCTCAGGGACCGGTTGGTGAGCCTGTCGAACCACCGACAGCTTGAACGCCGAGCGCTCCCGGTGGTTGGTGACAATCACCGGCAGTCCGTTAAGGTACTCAGAGGTGTAGTCCGAGCGCTCCGGGTAGACCCTGAGCATGGAATTCGGCAACTGCACGGTCGGATAAGTCGGCACCAGCAGGTGGCTGATGTTCCCGGCGTAGGGATTGACATAATCAACGGGATCAAGATCCCTTCCGCAACCCGCGGCCGCGAGCGACAGTACCAGCACCGCCGCGATGAATGGGCATCGTCTCATGATATCGGGATTATTCTTTCGTAAAGATAGCAAATAACCTGTTATGTTATTTACTGACTGATAGTTATTTAAAACGACAGACGGTCCCGAAAACGGAACCGTCTGCCCTATCAATTTACTGTGGATTAACTACTTACGTAACAGCCTATTCTGTAGCTCCATTCAAGGAATAGAGAGAGGCCTTCTTGGTGGAAGTCTCGTAAGTGGTATTGTACTTGGTCAGCTGGCCCTTGAGGATAACCTCGTCGCCCTCGGCAATCTGGGTGTTGCCCTCTTCCCAAGCCTTGCCTCCGAAGTAGTAGACGCTGTAGGCCTCGAAGTCCTTGGTCGGATCGTCATTGAAGACGCCGTCATCGGAGATCCAGAAGGTTGCAGTGCCGTAGTTGGCGCTGAAAGTGTAGACTACCTTGGAGATCTTGCCCTTGACGCAGACATCAGGGAAAGTGGGAGCAGCCTGGTCAGCGGCCTTGGCGGCAGCCTTGGCAGCCTCCATCGCATCGATGAAAGCCATGGCACCGGCCACGTTGAAAGGAGAGCCGGCATTGCCGATTCCGTTGGCGTCAGTGGTAGCGCCGTTGACGCTGTAGACCCAGGCCTTATTGCTGGAAGTCTCGGCCACACCGTTGTAGAGGGTGGTCTTACCACAGACGACGACCTCGTCACCAACCTCGATCTGGGGATTCTCCTCAGTCCAAGGGGTGTTGTTCATCCAGTACACGCTGTAGCACTCGAAATCATGGCCGAAGTCAGTCGTTGATTTCTTATCCTCGCTGCCGTTGAAGGTGCCATCGTCGGAGAGCCAGAAGGTGGCTGTGCCGTAGTTGGCGCTGAAAGTGTAGACTACCTTGGAGATCTTGCCCTTGACGCAGACATCAGGGAAAGTGGGAGCAG
>JAFVED010000146.1 GCA_017478125.1 Bacteroidales bacterium
GGGTTTCCTCCTTGAGCCCCTCAACTTTAGAGAAATAGAATTTGGCGGGACAGTCGAGATAGTCCTTGAGAGAGGAAGCTGAGAGTACGGTATCCCTGACCTTGCTGACATGCCCGTCAGTTTTCGGGATCGATCCGGACGGGTCGTGGACTGAGGCTCCAGACTTCAAGACGCTTCTCTTGACCGGCAGGTTGAAGTGGTACTCGAGCTGTTTGATGAACCTGCTCTCTTCCCCGTTTTTAAGCCCTTCTGTCCTTGAGTCATACATGAGGGTGACGGTCTCCGCCCTCTGGATCATCCGGTAGAAATAGTATGACCAAATCGCGTCCTGATGCTCATAAGTGGGGAGACCGAAACCTTTCCTGAGCTCCGGGGGAATGAAGGAGGAACTGACTCCTCTCCTGGGAAAGACTCCCTCGTTGCAAGAAAGGATGACGATATGCTTGAAATCCAGTGCCCTGGTCTCAAGGGGACCCATGATCTGAAGTCCCTTGAGCGGCTCCCCGTTGAAGGGTACTGACATAGGGGAAAGCAACTCTCTCACAAGCTTTGAGAAGGTGGCGGGCAAGATGTCCAGCTTCTTGCTTTCCAGTTGGTTGATGGCGTTATACGCCTTCCTGGCGAACTCCAGCTCTATTGCCATGTCAGGGTCGGTAGCCATCAGCGAGGCGATCCCCCTGATGACATCCTTGAGGTATCCGGTGTGGCTGTGGTCGCTAAGTACCGGCTTGAAAATCAAATCCATGAGACCTGTCCCAGACAAGTCTTCCTCCGGGATGTAATACTTCGCCTCCTTTTTCACGGCTTCCACGATGTCATTTGTCCTTTGGTCTCCGGCCGCCACTTTCTTGAACAATCCTGAGGAGAAAACCGCCCACACATGGCTATGGTAGAAATACCATTTCCCATCCTTCTCCCGCAGGCGGTTCCGCATGGTCAGCAGCAGGCTGATGAAATCAAAGAACGCGCTCCCTCTCATCGGATACCCCATGGTCACATTGACATCCTTGATCTCCGGGGGGATCGAGTTCAGCACAGGGATGAGGAGGCTCTCGTCCGGAAGTATGACGGCGTAGGAGTCGTCTTTGAGGATTGAGGGCAGCAGCTTGGCCTGTCCCGTCGAGGACGGCACACTGACAACCTCGACCTCGGGTGTCCTGATGTCCTCGTCCCCTAACTGGAAAGCCTGGCCGAACTCGCTGATGTTCCTTGACATGAAAAGCGAGGCGTTGTTCATGGGATCTCGGAGGAGCCCACCTTGGAAATCCCACACGAAAGCACCTGCCCCGGCGTTCCTCATTTTCCGGGCTACGGCGCGCTCGCACTCATTGAGGGCGTTGAGGCCTACGAACACGAATTCCTTCACATTGGGAAAAGCCCTGGCCAGGACATCGGTGACCGGTTCGGTCTCCAGTCTTTCTACCATGCTCCTGTAGGTCATACCCTCATACGACATCCCTTTCCCGGACAGGGCGGACCTGAAACTCTCGTATAAGGGAAGAAGGATATTCCAGACTTGCAGGAACCGGTCTTTCATTTCCCGCTTCCCTTGGCCAGCCCCCGCAGCTGGTACCCTGAAATGGCGGACAAAGCGTTCCATGGCTTCCCTTTGGGTCTGAGAGAGGTATGAGAACGAGTCCTGGATCTCGCGGAACTCCTTGATGTTGGTGAACAACCGCTTGGGGTCCACACGGTATTTGTCCACATCATCGAAGTCTCCAAGAATCACATCTCCCCAGAAAATGAACTCATCGAGCGGTTCCGCGGCGGGGTTCAGGGATTTGTAGCAGTCGTACAGCTCCAGCAGCAGACTGATCCTGTCGCTTGCCGCGGAGCCGGAGATCTTGTAGAAGAAGTCGTTGATGGTCAATAGCTCGGGAGCGATGATAGGGGAGCCCTTGGCGGCCACCGCCTCGCCAAGGTATTTCCTGAAAAACACCTGGCTTCTCCGGTTGGGGAATATGAGGCAGCGGGAGGAAATGTCCCCGGCCGCCATATAGTGGTCTGCGACTTGTCTGAGGAATGGCGTCATAATTCTACTTCTTCAATAAAGATAATCACAATCCGCGGTTTCACAAAGATAATCTTATCTTGTGCCAAAATACGATACATTGATAATTGAAAATAGTTATTATATTTGTGGAAACACTCAGTATCATTCAGTATCATTATGAAAAAGAAATTCAGATGTTTAGTTTGCGGGTTCGTCTATGAGGGCGAGAACCCGCCGGAGCGTTGCCCCCAGTGCAAGGTTCCCGCAAGCAAATTTGTCGAGATAAAAGAAGAGGCCGGCAAGCCTCAGTGGGCTTGCGAGCATCACCTGGGAGACGGCAAGGTGAATGACGAGGAGATCGTGCAGGGGCTCAAGCATGATTTCGAAGGCGAGTGCTCGGAGGTCGGTATGTATCTCGCGATGAGCCGCCAGGCGGAGCGCGAGGGTTATCCGGAGATCGCCGAGGCCTTCAAACGTTACGCCTTTGAGGAGGCTGAGCACGCTGCCAAGTACGCCGAGCTTCTCGGAGATGTTGTATGGGACACCAAGACCAATCTCGAGAAGCGTTACCAGGCTGAGGCTGGAGCTTGCGAGGGTAAGCTGGCTCTCGCCATGAGGGCTAAGAGTCTCGGCTATGACGCCGTCCATGACACCGTGCACGAGATGGCCAAGGATGAGGCGCGCCATGGATCCGGCTTTTATGGCCTTTTCCAGCGTTATTTCGGGAAATAGCTGAATATGAATAAAATAAAAGGTTTGGTCTGCGCGCCGTTCACTGCTTTCGACGCGCAGAGTCGCATTGATTTGTCCAAAGTGGCCTTGCAGGCCAGGCTTTATAAGGCCAACGGGGTCTCCGGAGTTTTCGCCTGCGGTACCACAGGTGAGGGTTCCTCGCTGACCATGCCCGAGAAGAAAGCCCTCTTCCAGGAGTGGTCCGGCCAGCGGTCGGAAGGATTTTCTGTGCTAGGTTTCCGTGGGGGGACAAGTGTGGGGGATTGTTGTGAGCTCGCTCTTCATGCCGGGCGGGTCGGCCTTGATGCCGTCGCTATGACCGCGCCTTATTACCAGAGACCTGCCACGGTCAGGGATCTGGCTTTGACGATCGCGCAGGTGGCCTCGGTTGTCCCTGACATGCCGTTTTATTTCTATCATATCCCTGTCTTGACAAAAGTGGCCTTCCCGATGATCCGGCTTCTCGAGGAGATCGACTCTCTCGTGCCGAATTTCGCCGGCATCAAGTATACCGACGAGAACATGATGGATTTCCAGCTCTGCCTGGAGTACAAGAACCGGAAGTACAATATCATGTGGGGCAGGGACGAGATGCTCCTGGAGGCTTTGTCTATCGGGGCCGACGCCTTCGTCGGCAGCACTTACGGCTATATGGCTCCTTTGTATCATGAGATCTCCGGGGCTTTCAACGCGGGGGACATCAAGAGGGCCGCGTCCATGCAGTTTGAGGCGGTGCGACTTATTACGCTGCTCGACAAGTATGGCAGCGGTACCGGAAAGGCCTTCATGAAGGCGGCCGGTTTGGATCTCGGACCTTGCCGCAGGCCTTTGACCACTCTTGAAGGTGAGCGTTATGAGGCTTTCACTCAAGAGCTTCCGTCAACCAGATTCGAGGAGTTCAAGAATATCTGGAAATAGATCAGGCGATGCTCCGGTTACCAATCCTCGCGGCGTTTCTCGCCGCGGTAGTCTCTTCAGGCGGCGACCTCCGGCTCACAAGCTCGGAAGATATCGCCTGGACCTCTACGGTCCTGCCCGCTTCTCCTTCGGACAGCGCGGGCAATCTTGGACTTGCCGGTGTCTACGCCGGGAAGATCGGAGACAGGCTTGTCGTTGCCGGAGGGGCGAACTTCCCTGATGGCTTACCCTCCCAGGGAGGGCCGAAAGTCTGGTATTCCGATGTTTATGTCCAGGATCCGGAAGAGGGATGGGTTTGTTGGCCGGGAGCCATTGGCGTGGAATCGGCTTACGGGTTCACTGTCCCTTACGACGGAGGATTGCTGCTGATCGGAGGATGCCGGGAAAACGAGTGCCTGTCCTCGATCAGGTCGCTCAGGCTCGCTCCGGGCGGAAAACCTTATGTCGAGGATTGGGGGTCCCTGCCTTTCCCTTTGTCCAATATGGCAGGGGGACAGATCGGATCCCAAGTCTTCCTCGCCGGCGGAGTGTCCTCGATGGGTCCGGACCAGGAGTCTCTGGACTCGTTCCTTTGTCTCGACCTGCGTACCAGGCAGACCAGGGAACTGCCTTGGCCGGACGCTCCCGCCAGGGCTTTCGCCGTCGGAACCGCGCAGAGTGACGGACTGGACAATTGTTTCTATATGTTCAGCGGCAGGAATTATCGCGGTGATTCCCCCTGGGAGGTCCTGCGCGACGGGTGGGCCTGGAACCCTCGTCTGGGGGAGTGGAAGCCCGTCGGGGGCGAGTTCCCGGTGATGGCCGGCTGCGCTGTGCCTTATGGCACCAATCATATTCTTTTTGTCGGGGGGAGGAGCGAGGATCCCTCTGTTCCGGACAATGTGCTGAGGCTATACCATACGGTCACGGCATCCATGGTGACAGTCCCTGTCGAGGACCAGGTGCTGCCGGTCACGACCTTCGCTTTAAGGGATGGGGACTCGTTCGTGCTGTGTAGCGGGGAGGTCTCCCCTGGGGTACGCACCCCTGTCATCCTTAGGGGGGAGGTCCGGAGCCATGTCCGGCGGATGGGCTGGCTTGACATCGCGGTGATTATCCTGTATTTCGCCATATTGGCCTGGATTGGGGTTTTCTTCTCCAAACGCCAGAAAAACACGGACGACTATTTCAAAGGGGGAGGCCGTATCCCGTGGCCGATAGTGGGGCTGAGCATTTTCGGCACCACGCTTTCCGCGATCACTTTCATGTCGATTCCGGCGAAGACCTATGCCACTGACTGGAGTTACCTCCTGTTCAATTTCGGGATTGTGCTTGTGGTTCCGCTCATAACACTCCTTTTCATCCCGAAGTTCCGGAGTCTCGGGGTTACCACTGCTTACGAATACCTCGAGCGGCGTTTCAGCCCTTTCACGCGGGTTTTGTGCAGCCTCGCTTTCATCCTCTATCAGGTCGGCCGGATGGGGGTTGTCCTCCTTCTTCCGTCCATAGCCCTCAATGTGGTGACGGGGCTGGACATATTCGTTTGCATTGCCGTGATGGGATTTCTGGCTTTGATCTACACCTATATGGGAGGCATAGAGGCGGTAGCCTGGACGGATGCCCTGCAGGTAGTCGTTCTCTTGGGGGCCGCGCTGGCGGTCGTGTTCAGCATAGCGCGTTCCACTCCCGGTTCTTTCCCGGCGTTGGTCTCGACCGCGGCCGCCGACGGTAAGTTCTCTTTGGGCTCTCTCAAGTTTGACCTGCGCCAGACTACTGTCTGGACTGTCCTCATAGCGACGGTTTTCACCAATATCACCACCTATGGCACCGACCAGACGGTCGTCCAGAGGTACCTTACCACGGGAACGGAGAAGCAGGCCCGCAAGAGCGTGTACACCAATGCCTTGCTGAGTGTGCCCGCCACCCTTCTCTTCTTTTTTGTGGGTACGGCCCTCTATGTGTTTTTCAAGGCTCATCCCTCGGAGTTGAGCCTCGGGATCACGGACCCGGATGCCATCTTGCCTTGGTATGTGTCGCTGCATATCCCCACAGGCGCTCTCGGGCTGGTGATCGCGGGTATATTCGCGGCCGCCATGTCCACGATAAGCGCCTCGATGAACTCCGCCGCCACCGCTTACATAACCGACATCCATTCCAAGATCGGCGCCTTCCCAACCTCTTTGAAGACCGCGAAGACGGCCACCCTTATTATCGGCATCATCGGCATCGCGTTCGCTCTTGTGATGGCTACGTGGGATGTCAAATCCCTTTGGGATGAGTTCTCGAAGATTCTCGGGATCCTGCTTGGCGGTCTGGGCGGACTGTTCCTGCTTGGATTCTTATGCCCTAGGGCCAATTCCACCGGCGCCGTGAGCGGACTTCTGGCCGGAGTGCTTGTCCAGTCGCTTGTCGCCAGGACGCAAGCTGTACATCTGCTGCTTTATTCCTCGGTGGGTTTTGTGACGTGCTTTGTCGTGGGCCTTCTCGTCAGTCTGGTTTTTCCGCAACGGTAAGGAGTTTGTTTTTGTTTTTCGTATATTCGCGTGATTGACGCTAATTTTATTTTAGATGGAAGCTAACGGCGATTCTGTAAAATTGTTCTACAATACTGAGCGGGAAAAACTGCAGATGCCTGAGTACGGCCGTAATGTCCTTATCATGGTCGAGCAGCTCAAGGCTATTCCGGACAAGGCCAGGCGCGGTGAGCAGGCCAGGGCTGTTGTCAAGGTGATGGAAACACTTAATCCACAGGTTCATCAGCAGGAGAACTATGAGCAGAAGCTCTGGGATCACCTCTACATGATAGCGGGATACGACCTGGACATTGATTCCCCTTATCCGGCACCTCTCCCCGAGGCCAAAGCCGCCAGGCCGATGATCATCCCTTTGGATAAGACTCCTGTCAAGGCCAACCATTACGGGAGGAATATCGAGAGCATAATAGACCTTATCTCCGGAGAGCCAGAAGGGGAGGTCAAGACCGCGATGATCCGCTCGCTCGCCATTTATATGCGGCAGCAATATCTCATCTGGAACAAAGACAGTGTGGCGGACGAGACGATTTTCGCCGATATAGAGAAACTCTCGGAATACAGGATCAAGATTCCTGAGGGGTTGGAACTCACGAAGATATCCATGGACTCCAATTTCTCGCGTCCGGGCCTGAATCTGGGTATGAACGGCCAGAACCGCAAGGGCGGCAAAAAGAATAACCGGAAAAACAGGAAGTGACGATGCGAAGACTCTGGAAGAACATGGATGATGACGACAAGGCGAGACTGGTCAAAGGTGCCGGTCTTCTTGTCGCCATCCTCACTGTCTTCACCCTTCTCGCCACTCTCTCTTATCTGTTCACTTGGAAGGTCGACCAGAGCGCCCTGGCGGCTCCTGTTTCTGACAAGTCCGTGAAGATCAGCAATATGGCCGGGAAACTCGGCTACAAATGGGCCAACCTGCTTGTCCGCGAGTGGTTCGGGCTTGGAAGCCTCGCGCTGATCTTGATCATGTTCGCCGTCTCTGTCCGTCTGCTTCTCGGCAGATGGCATTACTCGATGACAAGGACCATTCTGCTCACTGTATCTGGCGCTCTTGTGGCCTCCTTCATCCTCTCGTTTGTCTCTGACCTGGCTGGCTGGGGAAACGTTCTTGGAGGCGGACTCGGTGGCGAGTGCGGAGAGTCTGTCGTCAGCTGGTCACGCGATCTTTTCGGCCCTGTCATCACGGTAGTGTTCCTTCTGCTGCTTCTGGCTTTATGGCTGTTCTTCGCCAGTGACAAGTTCCGCCTATGGCTGGACTCGTTAGCTCCGGCGTCTCCGGAAGTCCCGGGATTAGTCAAAGAGCCGGCCGCGCCAATGCCCGTCGGCAGTACTCAGCCGCGGCGAAGCGAGGATGGACGCGGCCAAGGGCATGTGGAGGTCCGGCTCGTCCAAACCGGTACTTCCGTCACGGGGGAGACAGCAGGGTCAGATCCTGCCACCCCCGGCACGGTAGGAGGGGAGACCGGAGCGTCGCTTGTCGACGCGGGCGGTGAGACCGGGCGGAGCGAGTCATCTGAGCCGCCGTCTGCCCCCGTGACGGAGAGTACAGATCCGAAGGAGCCGGAGAAACAGGAGAATTCGTTGGAGATTATCAAGGGTGAGGATCTTTCCACCGAGATCACCAGGGAACTTGAGCCGATCAATGTCAGGGATGAGCTTCCGAAGTACCAGTTCCCTTCCCTGGAACTGCTGGAGGAGTATTCGACCGGTCGCCATGATGTCTCTGAGGAGGAGCTGGCCAGGAACAACAACAAGATCAGGGCGACGCTCGAGAATTACAGGATCCAGATCAATGATGTCAAAGCCATCGTCGGCCCGACTGTCACTCTTTATAAAGTCTATCCCGCCCCCGGGGTGAAAATAGCCGAGATTAAGAAACTTCAGGAGGACATCGGCATGTACCTCCATGCCAGGGGAGTCCGTGTCGTGACGTTGACAGACTCCGTGGGGATCGAGGTGGCGAATGACAAGCCGTCCATCGTCCCGATGCGCGCGGTTCTCAATGATGACACCTTCAGGAACAGCAAGGCTGAGTTGCCGATAGCGATCGGCTACACTATCCATCAGAAAGTCAAGGTGTTTGATCTGGCCGATGCCCCTCATCTTCTGGTGGCTGGAGCCACCAAGCAGGGCAAGTCAGTGGGACTGAACGCCATGGTCGCGTCGCTGTTGTACTCCAAGCACCCGTCTGAGCTGAAATTCGTCTTCATTGACCCGAAGATGGTTGAGTTCTCCCACTACGGACGTCTTCTGCACCATTATCTCGCGGTTCTCCCGACTAATGATGAGAGGGAGGAACAGGAGAATGCCATAGTCAAGAAGGCGGACAAGGCTGAGAAGATCCTCAAGTCCCTCGTGGCAGAGATGGAACAGCGCTATGAGCTTCTGAGCAAGGCGTTTGTGCCCAATATCAAACTCTATAACGACAAATATAAGGCCCGTCACTTGCTTCCGACCGACGGCCACAGGTTTCTTCCGTATATCGTCACCATTGTTGACGAGTACGCCGACTTGACGATGTCTGTTGGCGGCGGCGGAGACTCAAAGGCTATGGCAAGGAGCATTTCCACGTCCATCATTCGTCTGGCTCAGAAGGGTAGGGCCGCCGGAATCCATATAGTCTTGGCTACCCAGAGGCCTTCGGTGGATGTCATCACTGGCCTGATCAAGGCGAATTTCCCGACCAGGATCGCTTTCAGGGTTATCTCCAGGATCGACTCTTCCACCATCCTCGACTCTCCGGGAGCGGAGAAACTGATCGGAAGGGGAGACATGCTCTATTACGCCGGAGTCGAGATGGAGAGGGTCCAGTGCGCCCTTATCGACAGCGAGGAGATCAGCAAGCTTACGGAGTTTATCGGTGCCCAGCAAGGTTACAAGAAGAGCTATAACACACCGTATTACCTGCCCGATGTGGATGAGGCCACTGAAGATGGATCCGGAGGATTGGTGGACATGAAGAATCTCGACGAGAGGTTCGAGGAGGCTGCCAAGATGATCGTTCTCAACCAGAGAGGTTCCACATCAGACCTCCAGAGAAGGCTCGGAATGGGTTATGCCAAGGCTGGCCGCGTCATGGATCAGCTTGAGGCCGCCGGCATAGTCGGGCCTCAGGAAGGCTCAAAACCAAGGCAGGTGCTGATAGGCAGCCTGGATGAGCTTGAGAAGGTCCTGGAAGCCTTCCGGAACCAGTGATCGCTTTCTGGCACAACTTGTGCAATTCCCCGGGTTATCATGAGAAATAATATCATCATAGCGCTTTTCTGTGTCTTGTCCTCCGCCTTTCCTTCCGGAGCGAAAAGCAAGACCTTGGCGTCATTCATCGACAAGGTATCGGCTTCTCTCGTGTCGTTTGACTACTCTTTCACGATGCGTACGGCCAAATCAAGCTCAAAGATGACCGGAACCGGTGATGTGCGTGTCCAGGATAACGCGTTTGTCTTGAATGGCAACGGAATGGAGGTCTGGTGTGACGGGCGTGTACGCTGGACTGTGGACAGGTTCGCGGAGGAAGCCTTGGTGGAGACTGTCGAGGAGTCCGCGGATATTTATGCCACCAATCCGGCTCTCATGATCACCTCGGTCGATTCCGCTTTCGAGGAGGTGTCTTTCGGGGCGGACAAATTCCAGGGGAAATCAGTCGAGGCCTCTACCCTCTCTCCGTTGAACAAGGGACGGTACTCAATGGATATCGATGAGCTGAAGCTTTATTTCAGGAGCGGGACGACGGTTCTTGTCGGAGCGGAAGTCAAGTTGAATGACGGCTCTGTGTCCGAGTTCATTATCACAAGATTCGCTTTTTCGGACCGGCTCGACACAAAAGAGTCTTTCCGTTTTGACGAAAAGACCCTGGATGATTCTTATGTGGTCACTGACCTGAGGTAACCTACTCTCCGCTGTCCTTGACGCAACGGACCGAGGCCCGGAAAGAGTCCTTCTCGCCGTGGCCGGCAAAGATGTCACTCTTGGAGACATATATGTAGCGGTACTTGGCCGACTCTTCACCGGATTCATCAGCTGTCCAGAACGCCGCGTATTCTCCGGACCCCATATACTTCATGTTCCCTTCCTGGTCGATGGCATATCCGATGGGGACCGCGGAGAACTTGGTGGTGTTTGTTATCTTCACGTCGGGCCAGAAAGTCCAAAGCTTGTCACCATTGAAAGATCCGTCTGCCATTATTGACCCAGCCACACCTGAGAGAACATCCCCGGAGGCTCCCGTCATAGCGGCGAACTCCTCGTCGGTCGGAAGACGCCAGCCTTCAGGGCAGGCGGAGATGGCCTCGTTCCAGTTGTATAACCTTCCGACGATCGGGTCCATCGCCTCACTATGCTCGTAGGAGACTCCAGAGCCGGAATAGTACAGGTTATTCCTCATCCATACCTTGTCTCCCGCGGTGGTGAGATAATATACTCCGTTATCCCTGGGGTCGACCATGCTTGAGCCGCTGTCATATCCCATACCTTTAAGCGAACCCTCGAGGGAAGGATCCACGACGGTGAATTGCTTATAGGTGGTAATGTTTATGTAATCAGTGGCGAAGGCGCCGACAGTGACTGTGTAGGTGCCTGTGGCCAGGGGGAGAGTCAGGGTCCACGATCCGTCGCCTGATCCGTTTTCGGTCTTCACTGTGTCCCTGGCCGTGTTCCAAGAGGAGAACCAGTAATATCCCACGTTGCCGGTTGTCGGATTGACAGCGCCTTTAGGAGTGACCGTCAATTCGTCTCCAACCTTCACGAAAGAAGGGATCGAGAAAGACACTGTTCCCTCGAGATAGGGGTCGGACTCGGTATCCTCATTCTTTTTGTGACATGAGGGAAGAATCGCCAGCGCGGCTGCGGACAAAAGGAGAAGTATGCTCTTGTATCTCATATGAGTCTTCACTTGAACATGCAAATATCGCATAAAAAACGCGAAAACAGTAGTCTTTAAGCAAAAACCAGTCCAAGGAGGCTGATAATTCTCCCGCAAATGATTATAATCGCGGAGATGAACAGGCTTTTCAATACTATTTCCGTCATTCTCGCGTTGGCCGCTCTCCTGGTCTCCTGCCCATCGTGCGCTCCGGACAAAGGTTATGTTGTCCTCACCGGTTATGCCCAGGGTGGGACATATTCAGTGAAACTCAACCTCAAGGGGGTGACAGCTTCCCACAAAGAGATCCAGACGGGCGTGGACTCAATCCTGACCCTGATAGACACGACCCTCTCCGGATACAACAAAGGGTCGCAGCTGAGCCGTTTTAACGCCGGAGTCCCCGTGCGTCCAAACGCTGTGTTCAAGGAGATATTCTCTCTTTCCA
Organism: Bacteroidales bacterium; assembly: GCA_017478125.1. Classification (GTDB taxonomy): domain Bacteria; phylum Bacteroidota; class Bacteroidia; order Bacteroidales; family UBA932; genus Cryptobacteroides. The sequence goes on from JAFVED010000146.1 coordinate 11,466, forward strand.
GGGAGTTCTATCACGAGACCGGGGGCGCGTTGGATGTGGCCGCGGCGCCTTTGTTTGACATCTGGGGATTCGGATTCACTTCCGACAAACTCCCTTCGGCCCGGATTGTGGACAGTGTCAGAGCCGTGTGCGGGATGGATAAGATAGGGGAGGATATGGTGCCTTCGCGTCCGGACATCCGCCTGAAGCTCAATTTCAACGCTATCGCCCAGGGTTACACCTCGGACAAGATAGCCGGGTACCTCCACTCGTTTGGAGTCAAAGACATGCTGGTCGATATTGGGGAGATATATTGCGAGGGCTTGAATCCCAAGGGATTGCCTTGGTCCATCGGAATAGACAGGCCATTTGACGGCAACATGACTCCCGGCGCTGACCTCGATGGGATCTGGCGGGGGGACGGACGTGGCCGGGGTGTGGTCACTTCCGGGAACTACAGGAAGTATTACGAGAAAGACGGTCGTAAATACTCACATACAATCGATCCCCGGACGGGTTATCCGGTCGACCATAACCTTTTGAGCGCCACTATTGTGGCTGCTGACGCCACGACCGCTGACGCCTATGCCACATATTGCATGGTCATCGGGTTGGAAGCCGCCAGGGAGTTCATCAACTCGAAGGAGGATGTGGAGGGGTATCTGATCTATGATGATGGCGGAAATATGACCGAATGGGCGTCTTCTGGCTTCAAACTTGCAGGAAAATAATCCGGTTTTCGATAAAAGAAGATGATAGACAGATTCGTGGTTTTACTTGTGTGCCTGCTGGTGGCTTTTGCTGTCATGGCGGGATGCAGCACCATGAGCCGTACCGAGAAGCAATTGGCCAGGGTGGACTCGTTCGATTCCCCGGACATTCCCTCGCCGGGTGCTGTCCCACCTCTCAGGCCGAAGAATTCCGGGCTGGAATACTCAAGGGATGTCCTTGTGGTCAGTTACGATATTGAGATCGGCAAGGAGCCTCTGAAGAAGGCGATCAGGAAATACGGGGCTTCGATCATCTACGACTACAAGATTGGCAACGCGATCGCGATACGGATTCCGGACCCTCTGAAACTTGACGAGGCCATCTCGCATTTCGAGAAAGTTAAAGGGGTCCTGCAGGTGTCCAGGGACAGGGTCAATTATCTTGACCGGGGAGTGTCTTTTGATCTTTTGTGACAAACAGGCTTACTGCTTGTGAGACGGACAGGGCGGTTTCGGCATCGAAGCCGCCTGTTTTTGTCCTGCGGAGGGAATACAGGTGGGCTCCAGAGCCGAGGGCTTCGCCAAGGTCCCTGGCCAGTGCCCGTATGTAGGTGCCTTTGGAGCAGGCTATCCGGATGGCCGCGGTGGGAAGGTTCAGGCCGGAAGTGTCCGCGACGTTTATCCTCCCGTCATGGCCTTGGGCCGCGGAGCCACCACCCTGCCGCTGACACTGTGAATCCGGGCCGTACCCGGCAGCGGCGAAGCGGGAATGGCCGCGGCCGGGGTTCAGCGCTGTCCCGGCCAATGGGGAACCTCCCGGCTGGAAATCCAGCAGTTCCAGTTCGTGGATGGTTATCTTCTGGACATTGAGGGTACCGGCGACGGAATGGTCGAATCCCTCGATAACGTCGGACTTGGACAACCCTTTGTCTATGAATTGTTTCCTTGCCAACTCATAGGCCCGGATCCCGTCGACCGACTTGGCGGAAAACAGCGGAGCGACTTGTTCCTGCTCCCCGGTAAACCCTTTGAGAGCCTCGCGGACAGAAGTCTCGGAGACGTTGTCTGTCGGATAAAGCTTGTCCACGGCTTTTTCCAAGTCGTATGACGGTGTGGTCGCCCCGAAAGCTATCCCGGCCACATATTCCTTGCTTTCCTTTTGAAGGGTCTCGGCGAGCCGGGTCGCCTTGCCGACGCATACAAGAAGGACTCCGGTTGCCAGGGGATCCAGGGTGCCCGCGTGGCCGACCTTGAGGTTCTTTTTGCCGAAATGCCCGCAAGCTGCCCGCTTGATCTTCCGTACCACGTCCGCGGAAGTCCACCTGTATGGCTTGTCGACGGGAATGATGATCCCGTCCGGATAATCGTCGATGTTCCCGGACAATACGTTCCCGAGAAGTCGGGAATCAGCGATAAGTGCCTTGGTCTCCAATTACTTCAAGTCTATTTTCTCCCTGCGGCGACAGTGACGGCCTTCCTCCACTGGAGTAGACAGCCAGGTGTTCACGATCCGGGTGGCCATCTGGTAAGAGATGAAACGGGCTGGCAGGACCAGCACATTGGCGTCGTTGTGGGCTTTGACCAGCCTGCCGATCTCGCTGTTCCAAGCCAGTCCGGCCCTCACACCCTTATGTTTGTTGAGGGTGATGGCCATACCGTTGCCTGTCCCGCAAAGGGCTATCCCCAAGTCGACTTCTTTTTTCTGCACGGCCTCGGCGAGAGAGTGGGCGTAATCAGGATAGTCACAGCTGGCCTCAGAGTAGGTCCCATAGTCGGCGACGTCGTGCCCTTTCCTTGTCAAGAGCTCCGCGAGCTTGTTTTTGTATTCATAGCCGGCGTGGTCTCCGGCGACTCCTATTTTCATGGTTTATGGTTTAAAACAGTTTCTTCTTGCTGACAGTTGTGACGAACTCCTTGAGATAGAAGGGCTCGAAATAGGCCACGTCCTTAAACCGGCGCTCTTTCAGGGCCTCTGTGGCCGGTCTTACCATACCGGATGCTTTCGGGGCAAGCGGGGCGAAGACGGCATCCGGATGGTTTATGGTACCCTCGCATTTACGGGCCCCGTCTCCGATGAAAAGTACCGGACCTTTGTCCAGCCACTCGCTGAACGAATCCCCGGTCACGATGGTGGCGGTCGTGGGTGAGACTTGTCTGCCATCCGTGGTGAACACGCCGGTGTAAACTTCCATCCTTCTGGCGTCGATCATCGGGACAATATACTCGCAGCCCTCTGGGACCAGCCCATTATCCACGGCCTGCCATGCCAAGGTGTCCAGGGTTCCTATGGCTATCAAGGGGATCCCGGCTCCGAAACACAGACCCTTGGCGGTGGAGACCCCTACTCTCAGTCCGGTGTATGACCCGGGACCCTCGCTTACCGCCACGGCGTCACAGTCGTCGACCTTTAATCCATTCTCTTTCAGCATGTCGCTCACAAACTTGGCGGTAAGAGAGGCGTGCGCCCTCGGCTCGTCGCTAATCTTCTCGCAGATTATCCTTCCGTCCTCAGCGATTGCCGTGGAGCAGAGGACGGTGGAGGTCTCGATCAGGATCAGTCTATTCATCGCGTTTCGTTATTTCTTGAATATCAATTCCCTGAGATAAGGAAAAATCATGTCCGCCACGTCTTTTGTGGGGTGGTAGAGTATAGAGCCGTTGATTGTGCTCTCACGCGCCAGCGGGATTGCGCTGTTGATGGAGTCGAAGAGTATGATTATAAGACCCACGACCAGGCCGGCTTTCAGTATGGCGAAAACGGCTCCGAGGAGTTTGTTCAGCCATCCAAGCATGACCACCTTCAAGACCTTCTCGACCGCTTTCCCGGCAATGTGGACCACCAGCATCACGACAAGCAGTATGAGAGCGAAGGCTATAACGTGGAGCACGCTTGTCGGAAGCTCCACGAATGAGACCAGCCAATCCCCGACAGTCCCCGAGAACTTGAAGGAGAGCCAAGCTCCGGCAATCAGGGCGACAAGTGAGAATGCCTGGCTGACAAATCCCTTCGATATGCCGCGGATGGCAGCTGGCACGACGCAGCAGAGGATTATGATGTCGATAATGTTCACCGTGTATTCTGTTGATAAATAACGGGGAAATGCCTATCTTTGCATCTTCGGTGGCCCGGACGCCTCGCGGCTTCCCCCGCTGCAAAATTAGAAAGAAAAATATGACATTCAAAGAGTACAAAGGGCTGGATCTGGTTTCTACAGGAAATGAGATTCTCGACAGGTGGAGAAAGAACAAGGCCTTCGAGAAATCATTGGAGGAGAGGGAGGGCGCTCCCGAGTTCATCTTTTTCGAGGGACCTCCGTCAGCTAATGGCAGGCCGGGTATACATCATGTTATGGCCCGCTCGATCAAGGACGCGATATGCCGTTATAAGACCCAGGCCGGCTTCAAGGTCAATCGCCGTGCCGGGTGGGACACGCACGGGCTGCCCGTAGAGATCGGGGTGGAGAAGAAGCTTGGTATCCATAAGGAGGATATCGGCGACAAGATATCCGTCGAGGAGTACAACAAGACCTGCCGCGAGGAGGTCATGAAATATACCGCGGAGTGGGAGGAGATGACCCAGAGGGTAGGTTACTGGGTGGACATGAACGATCCTTACATCACTTATGACAACCGTTACATCGAGACGCTCTGGTACCTTCTCAGGAAGATCTATGACAAGGGTCTGCTCTACAAGGGCTATTCGATCCAGCCATATTCCCCTTCTGACGGTACTGGACTGAGCTCCCACGAGCTTAATCAGCCGGGGTGCTACAAAGATGTGACTGACACGACCGCCACGGTCCAGTTTGAGGCCGTCAGGGACGCGGGATCGGAGGCTCTTTTCCAGGGCGTTGACGTTCCCGTGTATTTCTTGGCCTGGACGACAACACCCTGGACCCTTCCTTCCAATGTGGCTCTTTGCGTCGGCCCCAGGTTTGATTATGCCCGGGTGCTTTCTTTCAATCCGTACACCGGGGCCAAGGCTGTGTATGTGCTCGCCAAGGAGCTTGTCGGGGCGTGGTTCAATCCCAAGGCCGCCGGGATCCCTTTGGAGGACTACAAACCGGGAGACAAGCTCGTCCCCTACAAGGTGCTGGACGGGACCGTCAAGGGATCCGATCTCGTCGGGATACGTTACAAGCAGCTCATCCCTTGGTTCAGCCCTGTTGACGAGGGGGAGGCTTTCAGGGTTATTTCCGGTGACTATGTCACTATTGAGGACGGTACTGGCATCGTCCATATCGCCCCCACGTTTGGAGCGGATGACAAGAAGGTCGCCACTAATTTCGGAGTCCCCGGTATCATAGTGATTGACAAGGATGGGAAGCGGCAGGCACAAGTCGACCACGAGGGAAGGTTCTACCGTGTCGAGGATCTTGATCCTGAATATGTCAAGGCTCATGTCGATCCTTCGTACAATGAGTTTTCCGGGCGGTATGTCAAGAACGCGTTTGATGATACCCTCCCGGCGGATGCCCCGACTTTGGACGTCGACCTCTGCATGATGATGAAGCTGGACGGGCGATGCTTCAAGATCCAGAAGCACACCCATAGCTATCCTCACTCGTGGCGTACTGACAAGCCAGTCCTTTATTACCCTCTTGACGCCTGGTTCATCAAGACGACCGCGGTCAAGGATGAGATGGTAGCGCTCAATAAGACCATCACCTGGAAGCCCGAGTCTACTGGCACAGGCCGTTTCGGCCAGTGGCTTGAGAATATCCAGGACTGGAACCTCAGCCGCAGCCGCTTCTGGGGAACCCCTCTGCCTATCTGGCGTACCGAGGACGGCAAGGAGGAGATCTGCGTCGGCTCTGTCGCCGAGCTGTTCTCTGAGATCAACAAGGCGGTCGAGGCTGGTGTGATGGCTTCCAATCCGCTGAGGGATCTCGGTTTCGACCCTTTGGATATGAGCAAGGCCAATTATGACAAGATCGATCTCCACAGGCCTTATGTGGACAACATATTCCTTGTGAGCCCGTCCGGAAAGAAGATGGTGAGGGAGTCTGACCTGATTGATGTCTGGTTCGATTCCGGAGCCATGCCTTATGCCCAGGAGGGACTTCGTAACCTCGGATCCGGAAAGTTCGGCCGCACTTCCGACTTCATCGCCGAGGGTGTGGACCAGACGAGGGGCTGGTTCTACACCTTGCACGCCATCCACACTATGGTCAGCGGCACACCTGCCTATAAGACAGTCATTTCCAACGGCCTTGTCCTGGACAAGAACGGCAACAAGATGAGCAAGCGTCTGGGGAATGCCGTGGATCCTTTCACGGAACTTGACAAATACGGCGCTGATGCCCTCAGGTGGTATATGCTGACCAATGCCCAGCCCTGGGATAACCTCAAATTCGACGAGGCTGGTGTTGACGAGGTCCGCAGGAAGTTCTTCGGTACTCTTTACAACACGTATTCATTCTTCGCTCTGTACGCCAATGTGGACGGGTTCGACCCTTCCGCGCCGTCGGTGGAATATTCGAGACGTCCTGAGGTGGACAGGTGGATAATATCGTCTCTGAATTCACTCATTGGGAAGGTTAGGGCCGCCTATGAGGATTATGACATCACGACCGCCGGACGTCTGATCCAGGACTTTGTCTGTGACGATCTGAGCAATTGGTATGTCCGCCTGAACCGCAAGCGTTTCTGGGGCGGCAAGATGGATGATGACAAGCTCTCCGCTTATCAGACTCTGCGGGAAGCGCTTATTGATGTGGCTGTCCTGTCTGCCCCGATCGCCCCGTTCTATATGGATCGCCTGTACCTCGACCTTGTCCCGGACAGGAAGGAGTCTGTCCACTATGTCCTCATGCCAGAGGCGGATCATTCCGTCATAGACTCGGATCTTGAGGAGAGGATGGCCTTGGCCCAGAGGGCAACCTCCATGGTGCTGGCTCTCAGGAGGAAAGTGTCCATCAAAGTGCGTCAGCCCCTGTCCAAGCTGGTCATCCCTGTCATATCAGACAAGGTGCGCTCCCAACTTGAGCAGGTTAAGGGCATTATCCTCGGGGAAGTCAATGTGAAGGAGGCGGAGTTCATCTCCGACACAACAGGTGTTATCACCAAGAAGATCAAGCCGAATTTCAAGACTCTCGGAAAGGTCTACGGGAAACAGATGAAAGAGATCGCAGGTGCTTTCGCTTCTCTTGGGCAGTCCACGATCTCCGCTATCCAGAGTGCCCAGGCCACAGGATCGGATTATGTTTTGAGCCTGCCTTCCGGAGATGTCAACCTTGGGCCGTCCGATTATGAGATCTCCTCGGAGGATATGCCCGGCTGGCTTGTCGCGACCGAGGGTCCCTTGACCATCGCTCTCGATGTGCAAGTTACGGAAGATCTTAGAAAAGAGGGAGTTGCCAGGGAACTTATCAACAGGATCCAGAATTTGAGAAAAGACAGCGGATTCGAGGTCACTGATAAAATAGAAGTTATTATATTCGCGGACGGAAGTGTTCGCGACGAGGTCGGGGCCGCTCTCCGGATTTACAATGATTATGTCTCAGCACAGACTCTCGCGCTTTCCATTGAGATCAGGAATGGAGAGGACGCTCCGGGAGAAGCTGTGGATGTTGAGTGGGATGATGGGGAATTGAGGATGGTGCTGAATAGATAAATTTATTTTTTGAGCCATGTCAGAGGACTTAAATGAGAACGTGCCGACACCCGAGGTGGAGAAGACACGTTACAGTGATGAGGAACTAGCCGAGTTCAAGGTTATCATAAATGATAAGCTTGAGAAGGCCAGGGTGGAATACAATACTCTCCGCAAGGTGATTATGCACAATGGGAGCAATGACATCGAGGACACGACCCCTTCTTTCAAGACGGTTGAGGATGACGGTGCTTATCAGCTCTCCAAGGAAGAGGCAAGTCAACTCGCCCAGCGGCAGTACAAATTCATCCAGAACCTCGAGGCCGCCCTCGTGCGGATTGAGAACAAAACTTATGGCGTGTGCCGTGTGACAGGGAAGCTGATCCCTAAAGAGAGGCTCCGTCTCGTGCCGCATGCCACTTTGACTGTCGAGGCAAAAGAAATGCTCGCCAAAAAAGGCCGCAACTAGTGGGTATCTCAAAAGGCAAAAAGCTCCTTCTGCTGGGTGTGATCCTTGTGGCGATTGACCAGATCATCAAGATCCTGGTCAAGACAAATATGGGGATTGGCCAGCACATCTATGTGATAGGCAAGTGGTTCCAGATCCTGTTCATAGAGAATGAAGGTATGGCTTTCGGAATGAAGTTCGGGGGAGCCGCCGGAAAATTCCTGCTCTCTTTTTTCAGGATCGGGCTTTTCGCCGCCCTTTGCTGGTGGATAGCTTCCCTTGCCCGCAGGTCGGTGGATGACAATGGTGACCAGGTCCTTCTGGAGGATGGCACGCCAAAGGTGCCTGCCGGGGTGCTCGTGGGTCTTACCCTGATCACTGCGGGAGCTTTCGGGAATATTATCGACAGCCTTTTCTACGGAGTCGTTTTTGATTATGCTCCTCTGATGTTCGGTAGGGTTGTGGATATGTTTTATTTCCCGATCATCGACTCGACGTGGCCCTCCTGGATGCCTTTCGTGGGGGGTAAAGATTTTGTATTTTTCGCGCCTGTGTTCAATTTCGCCGACAGTTGTGTGACTGTCGGGGCCTTGTATCTGATTTTCTTCCAGTACAAGTTTTTCGCTCGTGACGACCAGACTGCCGCGGGGAAGACGAAGGAGGAAGACAAATAATTTTGTGCTGACGGATTTTTTATTTTATCTTCGCGTCTGCTTTTGGTGAAGTGTCATTCTGATCTGCCGGATGTCATTCTGAGCGAAGTGAAGAATCTTTCTCGCCAAGTGTGATATTGGAGGTGTGGCCGAGTGGTCGATGGCGGCAGTCTTGAAAA
>JAFVED010000147.1 GCA_017478125.1 Bacteroidales bacterium
GGACGGAAGCTCAGGATGACAGGACGGAAACTCAGGAGACAGGACGGGCGCTCAGGATGACAAATCAGGGGGGGGGCACTACCGGCCGGTGAATTCACTGGCCGCCGAGGCGGGAGAAGAAGGTGAGGACATCTTCCCAGGTCTTGAAGGTATCGGAGCCGAAATGGACGAGCGTGCCCATAAAATCCTGGTCTCCAGCAGTTTCCGGCTCGGCATCAATCAGATAATCAGCCAGGATCAGATTCTTGTGATTGCAGATCTCAACCCGGTTCCAGACCGGCACGCCAAGGTTGTCCTCGCACCAGCGGAACACTTCCTCACACTTTCCAGGACAATTGTAATCAACAGAGGCGACAATATGGACCTCATATTTCTGGCACAAGGTCTCCACCGCTCCCCTCATCCCGCTCGAATGATTCACAAGCCTGTCACTTAAGGAAATGAACAAGACTGGACGTGACACTCCATTCTGCCTGTCATCAATCCTCTGGATCACAGGAAGAAGGGAATGGACAATCACCGAGTCATTCAGATGGTGTTCCCCGTCGAAACGGACAGCCTGGGGATAGTGTTCCCGGAACAGATCAAAAGTGTGGACAAGGTTGTCACGAGTCCCAAAGAGACCATAGACCTTGTCAGCATCCTCAGAAGCCTGGGCAAAACAATGCGACGAGACCTCCCTGAAATGCTCCAGAAGAGTCTTTGTGACAAGGAACGAAGTCTCCCCGTCAGCCCTTTTGTTATGGAACTCCCTGCGGCCTAAACCATTGTTTTTCAACAAAGTGTCAGCCAGCTGAAAAGCAGGGTTGACAATGATCCGATCGATCCCGTAAAGCATCTCGGAATACATCCCGCCCATCGAGGTACCGATGACCAAATCCGGTTTTTCCGAAGCCACGACCGAACGGAGCAACTCCATGGCCTCCTCCGGCTCAACAGGAAGGTCAGGAGCAATAACGGCCGCGTCGGGCAGGAGCAGCCGGAGCGTATGAACGCTCCCAGTCTGTCCGCTCGACGCGAATCCATGTACGTAAAGAATTGTCTTGCCGGCCATCATGCCCGGCCTGGCATATTCATAAAGTTCCATTACTCAGCCTCTTCGACAGCACGGAAAGCGGAAAGGCTCTCCTTGTCGAAGCCCATGATGTAGGAGCTCTTGCCGGCCACGGTCTCGCAAGCCATCTGGCAATAGACCTTGGCGGACTTAAGGAACATGTCAGGTGCGACAGTGGCGTCACGCAAAAGGAGCAGTGACATCACGATCTCGCCGGTCAGGTCGTAGAGCCTGCGGGCCAGGAAGTCCTGCAGCTCAGCGTCTCCAGCCTCACGGACCTTGGCCACGCACTCGGAAAGGATCTGAGCGCAGCCAGCGATCTTATTCTTGAGCGGAACCAGCTCAGGCAGAACATCTTCAGCGAGCATGTCGTTGATGATATTCTGGTATGTCCCATTGGTGATGTAGCGGATAGCGGCGACCACCTGAAGCTGGGTTGTACCCTCGTAGATCGAGAATATGCGGGCGTCACGATAAAGCCTCTGGCTCTTGTACTCCATGATAAAACCGGAACCTCCGTGGACGGAGATGGCGTCGTAGGCGTTCTGGTTGGCATATTCGGAAGCCATACCCTTGCAGAGAGGTGTGAAGGCGTCGGCCAGGCGGCTGTAGGTCTTCATCTCGGTCCTCTCGTCGGCCTCGAGCTTGCGCTCCCTCTGGATGTCCTCCAGGGCCTTGTAGATATCGACATACCTTGAGGTCTGGTAAAGCAGCGAGCGGCTTGCATCAAGCTTGGCTTTCATGCGGCTGAGCATGTCGTAAACACCAGGGAACTTGTTGATCTTCTGACCGAACTGGGCTCTCTCGGCGGCGTATGCGACAGCCTCATTGTAAGCCTCCTGGCTCAGACCGACGCTCTGCGCGCCGATTCCAAGACGGGCACCATTCATGAGGGCCATGACGTACTTGATGAGGCCAAGCCTTCTCTCGCCGCACAGCTCAGCGCGGGCATCCTTGTAAGTCAGCTCGCAAGTCGGGGACCCATGGATACCGAGCTTATGCTCGATGTGGCGAACGTTGACTCCACCCTGACGCTTGTCGTAGATGAACATCGAAAGGCCGCGGCCGTCGCGTGTCCCTTCCTCGCTACGGGCCAGAACCAGGTGAATATCAGAGTCTCCATTGGTAATGAACCTCTTCACTCCGTTAAGGAGCCAGCATCCCTGCTCCTCGCTCCAGGTAGCCTTGAGCATAACGCTCTGAAGGTCGGATCCGGCGTCAGGCTCAGTGAGGTCCATGGACATGGTCTCACCGGCGCAGATGCGAGGGATGAACTTCTGCCTCTGCTCCTCGCTGCCGAACTCATAAAGGGTCTCGGCGCAGCTCTGGAGGCTCCAGATGTTCTGGAAGCAGGAATCGGCGGCGGAGATAACCTCACTCGCCATGCTGAATATTGTCTCAGGAGCGTTGAGTCCGCCGTAACGGCGAGGCATGGTGACTCCCCAAAGACCCGCAAGGCGAACGGCCTCCATATTCTCAACAGTCTTGGAGGCATATTTCATACGCCCGTTCTCGAGGTGAGGTCCCTCAAGATCAACATCTTCCGAGTTGGGAGCGATGGTGTTGGCGGCGATGTCACCCGCGATCTCGAGCAAGCGACGATAGTTCTCGATGCAGTCCTCGTAGTCAACGGGAGCCTCCTCGTAGCGCTCTTTCTCGGAATATCCGCACTCCTTGAGCTCGGCGACCCTGCGCATGAGGGGATGGTTAAGGTGGAATCCGATCTCCGGATGGTCAGTATAGTAATTTGCCATTGCTTGTCCTCCTTATTTGCTGTTCTGCTTGTAGTACTTGATGAGTTTCGGCACAACCTCCTCGACGGGGCCCGTGATAACGTAATCGGCGATCTTGTTGATCGGAGCGTCCGGGTCGGTGTTGATGCTGATGATGATACCGCTGTCCTGCATTCCGGCGATGTGCTGGATCTGGCCGCTGATACCGCAGGCGATATAGACCTTCGGATGGACGGTCACACCAGTCTGGCCGATCTGGCGGTCATGGTCGCAGAAACCGGCGTCAACGGCGGCACGGCTGGCGCCAACCTCAGCGTGAAGGACCTTCGCGAGCTCGAAGAGCATGTCGAAACCTTCCTTGCTGCCCATTCCGTAACCTCCGGAAACCACGATGGAAGCCCCCTTGAGGTTATGCTAGGCCTGCTCCACATGGTGGTCGAGGACTTTCACGACGTATGCCTCAGGTGAGACATATTCATTGACAGCGGGATAGACAACCTCTCCGGCCGCCTTGCCCTCGTAAACTGCCTTCTTCATGACGCCCGAGCGGACGGTAGCCATCTGCGGACGGTGGTCAGGATTGACGATCGTCGCAACGATGTTGCCGCCGAAAGCTGGACGGATCTGGTAGAGAAGGTTCTCGTAGGTCTTTCCGGTCTTATTGTCAGTGTAGGGACCGATCTCAAGCTGGGTGCAGTCGGCGGTGAGGCCGCTGGTCAGGGAAGAAGATACCCTCGGGCCGAGGTCACGGCCGATCACGGTCGCTCCCATAAGGCAGATCTGCGGCTTCTCCTGCTTGAACAGATTGACAAGAATGTCAGTGTGGGGAGCTGAGGTGTAAGGGAAGAGTCCATCGCCATCAAAGACGAAGAGCTTGTCAACTCCGTAAGGAAGTATCTGATCCTCAACCTTTCCCTTGATTCCTGTGCCGGCGACAACAGCGTGAAGCTGGACTCCGAGCTCATCGGCGAGCTTGCGGCCCTTGGTGAGCAACTCCTGGGAGACCTCCATAACGGTCGTCCCTTCTATCTCGCAATATACAAATACGTTGTTCATGGCTCTATCCGATTATCTTCTCATCCAACAATTCCTTGATCATGCCCTCTATGTCAGCGTCGGAGGCGGTCAGATGCTTGCACTCCTTGGCCTGGAAGACGATATTCTGGACACTCTTGACCTTGGTCGGCGAACCGGCGAGGCCGCACTGTGAAGGATCCCCGTCAACATCGGCGACACTCCACTGGTTGAGAGTCAGGTAAGGGCGCTCCTCATAAAGCTCGGCGTAAGGAACCTCAGCGGGACGCTCCATGGGGCAGGAAGCCCTCTTGTATTTCATCACAAGCTTGGTGTTCTGCGGGCGGCAGGGAGCGGCGCTTCCGTTGACAGTGATAAGAGCGGGAAGCGGAACCTCCACAGTCTCAGCACCTCCGTCAATATGACGACGGACAGTGGCCTTACCGTCCTCAACCTTGATCTCCTCAGCGTATGTGACCTGGTTGAGACCGAGTTTCTGGGCGACCTGGGGGCCGACCTGGGCGGTGTCACCATCGATGGCCTGACGTCCTCCGATCACGATGTCAACATCACCGATCTTCTTGATCGCGGTGGCGAGAGCGTAAGAGGTGGCAAGCGTGTCAGCTCCGGCGAAGAGCCTGTCTGTCAGCAGCCAACCGGTGTCAGCGCCTCTATAAAGTCCCTGACGGATGATCTCCCCGGCGCGGGGCGGGCCCATAGTGAGGACTCCCACAGTCGATCCGGGATTCTGTTCCTTGAGACGGAGGGCCTGCTCGAGAGCGAGAAGGTCGTCCGGATTGAAAATGGCGGGCAGGGCGGCGCGGTTGACGGTACCTTCGGCCGTCATCGCGTCCTTGCCGACATTCCTTGTGTCGGGCACCTGCTTAGCCAGGACAACAATTTTCAATTTCATATCGATACGAATAATTTAGTTTCAACCATTGCCGAATACTCCGGCAAAACGGACAAATTTACACAATTTTCCCCAACTGACAAAAAACCAGACCGATTGAATGATAAATCGATATAAATAAAAAAACTCTTTCACAGTAATATTTTTTTTCCTAAAATCGCGTTGTCAAAAACGAGTAAATGACTAAATATCACGATAGAACACTTACTTTCCAAGCGAAAGGGGCTGGTCCAGGGGGATCAGCCCCTTTCGCTTTAACTTAACAAATAATTTATGGCTTTAAAGATTGTTGTGCTGGCCAAGCAAGTGCCAGACACC
>JAFVED010000148.1 GCA_017478125.1 Bacteroidales bacterium
CCTGTGCATCGGCAACTCTTTCACCTATGTTCACGATTCGGACATGATGCTTCGGGAAATCGCCCGTAGTCAAGGAATTGACTTGCGTATAGGCAAGTTCTTGGCCGGAGGTTACACATTCGGGAAGCACCTTGAGAATCCGGATTCCAGGGCGGCTGTCGATTTTGGCGGTTATGACTACGCTTTCCTTCAGGATCAGAGCGCCAATCCGGCCCGATATTCCCGGGACAAGGACAAGCAGGTGCTTGATGATTTCAAGACATTGAAAGAGAATGTTCTAGCCCATTCTCCCGGCTGTAAGGTTTTCCTGGAACGGACTTGGGGCTACAGCGGCTTCGAGGCCGGCGGGTTTGGAACCGCCGAAAGTCTTGATTATCATCTTGGAAGGGGAGTCGCCAAGATGGCGAGGAAGGCGCGGACAGGCGTTTCGCCGATAGGTGACGCTTTCAATCTCGCGAATTCCATCTGGCCAGAAGGCAAACTGCTCGGACCGGACGATCACCACCAGTCCCTGGAAGGCGCTTATCTTAAGGCTTGTGTGAATTACCTGCTTATTTTCGGCAAGCCTTTCTCCGGCTCTCCGGCCTGCTGCGGAGTCTCTCCCCAAGTGGCCACCTTCCTTCGCGCCGTCGCCCAAAGGGTTGTGCTGTACAATCGTTAATTGTCAAAGACTTCCAGGTTGTTTCTCATGTGGTTGCCTTGGGGTGCGGGGAAGACCGTTTTGCCCCTCGGGACGGATGGGTGGTGGAGGGATATTCGTGGATATTCATTGAATTATCGTTAAATTTGTGTTCCGAAAGAAACTCCTTATCAAACACGAATATGGCATCTATCTCATCGGCCGCCCCAAAGGCCATCCCTTTCTCTGATATTCAAGGTGTTCAAGTCGGCAACGCATGGAACGACAACGCCAAAACCGGGGTGACGGTGTTCTATTTCCCGCACCCGGCGACAGCCGCCGTGAAGATCCTCGGTGGCGGCCCCGCCTCAAGGGAAACACCGTTGTTGGAACCTGAGCGGAACTCTCTTCCGCTGAACGCCTTGGTATTCGGAGGCGGTTCGGCCTATGGACTTGCCGCTGCGGATGGCGTGATGAGACGTATGGAAGAAATCGGAGCTGGATTTGACACTGGTTTCGGAATTGTCCCTATTGTCTGCCAGAGTGACATATTCGATTTGAGTTATGGCGACGGAGCCGTCAGGCCTGACCGGGATATGGGTTACCTTGCCGCTTCCAGGGCCGTTGATGGCAATGATCCTCGCAGCGGTAATGTGGGAGCGGGAACAGGAGCGACTCTTGGCAAACCTTATGGGATGGCCAGGGCCCAGAAAAGCGGTATCGGCTACGCCGCGTGCCGAGTCGGAGACCTGCGGGTTGGGGTGGCCGCAGTCGTGAACGCCATGGGAGATGTCTATGAGGACGGGAAAAAGATAGCGGGCCTGTTAACCGAGGACAGGAAGTGTTTCGCGAGCGCTGAAGATGCTGTCATCTCTATGGGGCCGGCCGGAGGATTTCCCGGAGCGGCTTCGGGGACAACGAACACGACACTTGCGGCAATATTCACAAATGCCGACCTGGATCTGCCTTCATTGAAAAAAGTGACCGCGATGGCCTCCTGTGGCATGTCCAGGGCCATCAGGCCTGTCTTCACGATGTGGGACGGGGACACGATTTACGCGGTTTCTGTCGGATCATCCAAAGTTCCGGCGGAGATCAACGCGGTTGGCGCCCTCGCCGCCAGGGTGATGGAATCAGCCATCGCAGATGCCGTCCGGTCCAGCGCCATCTCCGAAAGCGAATACATTTCGAATATCTGACCAGGAAAGGCTTCCCCGAACCCCAAATGAGAAACATGACAGGAAAGTGGCGAAGCCTGGCAGAAATACTTTCGCGCGATCTGGGTATATCCACATAAAATCGCTATTTTTGTATGATAACGCAATTGTGGATATGATCAAGTCAATGACAGGTTACGGCAAGGCTGAGGCCGTCCTTCAGACAGGAAAACTCACCATAGAGATCAAGACCCTGAACGGAAAGAATTCTGACGCCAACATCAAGACCCAGCTCATCCCTAAGGACAAGGAACTACTTGTGCGTCAGAAGATAGCCGAGTCTCTCGTCAGGGGAAGCATCGACTTTTTCATGACTTGGGAGCCTGGCGCCGGAGCGACCAAGAAGATTAACGAGGACTTGCTTAATGAATATTTCGCCCAGCTTAAGGACCTGAGAAACCAATTAACCAGTTATCGGGCCGCCAATTTCGGGGACCAGGCCCGGATGGACAACGAGCTGTTGACTTCGATAATCCGTTTCCCTGATGTGATGGACAATTCCCGTCAGGATGTGGTGACTGATGAGAACTGGCCTCTTGTCGAGCAGGCCATAGATAAAGCCCTCGATGCCGTCAACGATTACCACTCCAAGGAAGGCGCGGCTCTTTACAAGGATGTAACCACTAGGGTCAAAGGGATTAAAGCCCTTGTCGATGAGGTCGAGTCTTTGGAAGGAGAAAGGCTGGACGCTGTCCGGGAGAGACTTGTCAAGAACCTCTCTGAGCTGGACCAGAAGGTCGATCCGGGTCGCTTCGAGCAGGAGATGATCTTCTATCTCGAGAAGCTTGACATCAACGAGGAGAAAGTCCGTCTCCGTCAGCATTGCGACTATTTCCTTGACACGATCGACGGGGAACCCTATCCGGGCAAGAA
>JAFVED010000149.1 GCA_017478125.1 Bacteroidales bacterium
ATAATTTATCAATCACCGACACAAGCCAACGTCGCGACCGAAACTTTCACCTCCGGACTGATTATTTTCCGCAATTCCGAGTAACAGGCATGTACCGTGGACCCGGTAGTGAACACGTCATCCACCAGAAGAATATGCCGGAACCCATTGAGACGGCCCTTATCACTGACAGCAAAAGCTCCTGCCACATTAGCGGTCTTCTCCAAAAGCGACAAATGGGTCTGAGTCCTTGTCTTCCGCATTCGGACAAGAACATCTTCTCCGAAATCCGCCCCAAAGGCATCCGCCAGAACCCTTCCGATAATTTCAGACTGGTTATAACCCCTTGCCCAGCGCCTTGTCCAGTGCAAAGGCACCGGGACTACCAAGTCAACGTCGCCATATAAGGAAGAGGACCGCATCTCCTCTGCCAACATCCTGGCGAAATAACGCCCGGCCGGGATATTCCCGCGATATTTAAGACTCTTCGTGATGTTCCTATAGCCAGTGGAGGCCCGGTAAAAGAACAAAGCGGCGGCATTGTCGTAAGGAACATAAACCGGATTCGAGAGCCTGTCCAAATCTTTCTGGATCAACGCGTTCAACCGGTCAGCCATCCGGTTTCGGGGCATGATGGAATAGTAAGTACGGGGCAAGTCTGCCAGACAGTCCCCGCAAATATGATCCTCCTCCAGCGACAGTTTTTCCCCACAGACCAAGCAGACCCGGGGAATCATCAAGTACAGAACGGACTTGAGATAATCTGAAACAGTAATTCCAGCCAACATAGTTCAAGTTTTCGCGATATTAATAAAATTCAAACTAACTTCGCGTTAATGAAAGGGGGTTTCTTATCGGTTTTCGCTGCCGCGGTCCTGTCTTTGACCGCCGCTGGGCAAGGCGTGAGTTATCCGGAGGTTGTTCGGAAGACTTTTGAGAGGGCGGATAGGGAGATTCTTCGCCGCACTCAGAATGACAGCCAGCGGAACGAAAACAGACTGAATGACAATCGGCGGAGTGAGAGTGAGAAGGGCTTGAGACTAAGGATCGCGATTCCGGACTGCGAGAAAGCCGAAGTCCTCAGGGAGATGGTCCGGATCTGGGGAGGAGAGCCCGTGGACATGCCCCAGGAGGGATGCTCGGTCATCGCCCTCAGGACCGCCTCAAGGACATGGGACGGCGCCCTGATGCCGGACGATTGGGTCAAGGCCGATAATGAATATTCAGTCATTGTTTACAAAACAATAACAGACTGGAATATTCCTTATCTGGGAGTATCGCCCCTGACAAAAACTATCGACCAGGGCCTCAAGAGGCTCCCCTGCGGGATTTCCTCCATGGAAGAGCTTATGCGGAAAGCGAGAACCTACCGTAAAGCGGTCTCGATCATGGACGGAATATTCTCGATCGACACCCACTGCGACCTTCCTGAAAACTATCCGAAAGGATGGTCCGTAGGCACAAGGACGGTCAGTCAGGCCGGCGTAGCGAAGATGGATGAGGGACATCTGGCCTCGCAAGTCCTGGTCAGTTTCCTTTGGCAAGGTCCCAATGACGATTCTTCGCTTGGAAGAGCATTTGAGAAGAATCTCGCCCAGATACGAAAGATAAGGGAAGACATCGGGAAATACCCCGCCCTTTGCGCCCAGGCGAAAACTCCCGCCGAAGCCGATTCCCTCCGGAAAGCCGGCAAGAAAGCCTTCATGATCGCTGTTGAAAACGGTTACGGCATCGGAAAAGACATCCGGAACCTAAAGACACTCAAAGACTTGGGCGTTGTGTACATCTCCTTAAGCCATTTCCGGGACAACGCGATCTGCAACACGTCCTCCCGCCATGGCAGTGACCCTTCGAAAGGTCTCACCCAGTTCGGAAAAGAAGTCGTCAAGGAAATGAACAGGCAAGGGATACTCATCGACCTGTCCCACCCCTCTCCCGGCACTTTCTGGGACTGCGTAAGCCTCAGCGAGGCCCCTGTGATCTGCTCCCACTCCGGAGCCAAGGCCATCTACGGCCACGACAGGGGACTGGACGACAAGCAGCTCAAGGCCCTCGCGGAGAACGGAGGTGTCATCCAGGTCTACTCCGTTCCTGAATATCTCGGGAGGCCCAGAAGCTCAATGACCATCGATGACATGATGGAGCATTTCAATCATTGTGTGGAAGTAGCTGGCGATGAGCATGTAGGGATCGGCAGCGATTTCGACGGCGGTGGTGGTGTCTGGGGATGCAACGGGGATAATGACCTGATCAACCTGACTGTCAAAATGCTTGAACACGGCTATACCCCTGAACAGATCAGAGGTTTTTGGGGCGGCAACTTCATGAGAGTCCTTTCCGAAGCCCAAGCTATCGCAAATCGAGACTGAGCTGGGGATCGGATTCCCTTCTCAAACGGTCGAATTCCTCCAAGGTCGCGAGGTCTGGATTGACGATCACATCCAAGTTCCGGATAAGGATCCTGTCGCCATTGAAAATATTCGCAAGGCACCCTTTGATCCCGACGATTGCCGGTATTCCAAGACCTCGGGCGAGCAGGTCGGCATGTCCGGTAAGATCCTCATCCTCAAGGACCATCGCCACCACATTGTTGAAATTGATCATCACTGAATCGGCCAGAAAGACCGTCCGGGCCACAAGGACACTCCCCGGAGGGATGTCCTCATAGGGATTACGCTGTCCGCGGTCTATGGCCACGAACGCCTTCCCTTTGGCGAATCCGCCAACTCCCGAACCTCTGATAGTCATGATCTCCTAAACAATCTCCCATGCCCCTCCAGGAGCGAAAACAGGCTCGACAATCTGATCGTAAAACATGCCTCTCTTGGCCAGATCCAGAACATTCATCCTGTGACGCATGAGCTGGACGATGGGGAACATATCCTTGAGCTGCTGGCGTGTGACACCGATCATCGAAGGGTCGTAGGGGGCGCCTGCGGTCTTGAAAAGGTCCCGCATCTTCCCGAAGGAATACACTTGTCCCTGAAGCTTCTTCTTGAATTCCGGCCATGTGTCACGGACACGCGTAAGCTGCTCCCGAACCGTCTCGGCGTCATTGTATTTCTTGGTGATGTTGTCATACCCCAGAGTCGGTGCCGGGAAGTCCTTGAATATCTCCGTCGCCCTCGCCTGCTCCTGCTCAAGAGTGGGCCATGCCTTAACGCAAGCCTCCACATCAAGCTTGGTGAGATCCAGCTTGAACAACTCATCGAACACCGCGCACATGGTCAGGGTGCCGATCGCTACCTGGAAACCATGGGACTGCAGCTTGCCATTAAACCTGTGATGAGTCATGTCAAGAATATGGCTGAAAAGGTGGTCGCAGCATGATGCCGGACGGCTGGACTGGGCTGCCTGCATCGCGAAACCGCTGAGTGTCAAGCCTTCAAAGAGATCAGCCACTGCCTCCGGCTTGCCCTCCGCGACACCTTCAGGGTCGGAGAGAAGGTCATCCAGATAATCCTGGAGCACATGCCACGCGTCGGGCTTGATCGGAGCCGTGCCCATAAGGTCAGCGACCATCCATTCCGCCCCGGCAGGAACCTTGGCGGCGAGATCGGCATAACCGGCGGCGGTCATCTCCTTCGGAGCGGCCGCGATCACATCGATGTCAGCGATTATGGCGACCGGAGCGGGACAGGAAAATGTCTGCTTGGAGTTCTGGTATGAGATTGAGGCTCCGAACGAGGAATATCCATCCACGGAAGCCGCGGTCGGCAAGGTCAGATACTGCTGCCCATTATGATGAGAACAAAGCTTGCAGAGGTCATTGATAACCCCGGAACCTACTGATACAGCGATATATCCACCGTCCAGTTCCTTGTCCACCATCTCCACATATTCCCACTCCGCATGAAACTCTTCCTCCATGATGATGAACTTCTCCGTCGGGATACCGGCATTGACAAACAAGCCATAAACCTTCTCCCCGAGAGCCGGCCAGGTGTGGATGTCGGCAATAATCTTTGCCTTCCTGCCGGGAAAATATTCCTTGAAGACCTCCGGAGCCAAAGAGCTGGCCCCTCTTCCCATCTCGAACAACTTGGTGTCGGTCGCCACCTTGAGAGCGTTCGCAATCCTCTGTTTAGAATCCATTTGTTGATTGTTTACAGACCATAAAGGTACTAAATTATTTTGTACCTTTGCAGGCGATAAAACAATGGAACCAAAAAAGATCAAGATAAAATGACACAGGAAGAACTCTTCAAGGTGCTGGTTGCGCATTGCAAGGAATACGGATTCATATTCCCCTCCAGTGAGATTTACGATGGGTTGGCCGCAGTTTATGATTACGGCCAGATGGGCGTTGAGCTCAAGAACAACATCAAACGTTATTGGTGGGAGGCCATGACCCGCCTCAACGAGAATGTGGTGGGCATCGACTCTTGCGTGTTCATGCACCCGAAGACCTGGGTCGCCTCCGGTCATGTGGCCGCGTTCAACGACCCCCTCATCGACAACAAGGATTCGAAGAAGCGCTACCGCGCCGACAACCTGATCGAGGACTACCTCGGCAAGATCGAGGAGAAGATCGAGAAAGAAGTCGCGAAAGGTCGCAAGAAATTCGGCGACGCCTTCAACGAGGAGCAGTTCAGGGCCACTAACCCCAACGTCCTCCGCGAGAAGAAGAAATATGACGAGGTACACGAGCGCTACAAGGCCGC
>JAFVED010000150.1 GCA_017478125.1 Bacteroidales bacterium
CATCAATCCTTTCAACACTCCTGAGGAGAACCGTGTCGCGGTCTGCCTTGTGAAGTAAGGAATTAAAGCGCAATAATCAAGGGTTCCTGAAATGGGAACCCTTTTTTTGACCTGATGGAAAATAATATAGGTTATATCTCGCAGATTATCGGTCCTGTGGTGGATGTCCGTTTCGAGACCGAGGGGGGATCTCTCCCAAGGATCCACGAGGCCCTGCGTGTCGACCGGGGAGATGGTCGCCAGCCACTTATTGTAGAGGTCCAGCAGCATATCGGGGAGGAGACTGTCCGGTGTGTGGCGATGGACTCGACTGACGGGTTGACCAGGGGCATGAGGGCTGAGGCCACCGCCGCCCCAATCTCGATGCCGGTAGGAGGCCAGATCAGGGGGAGGGTCATGAATGTCGTCGGTGAGACCATTGACGGCCTTGGCGTCCTTTCAGAGGCCAACTCACTCCCCATCCACCGTGAACCTCCAAAGTTTGAGGATCTCGCTACCTCGCAGGAGGTGCTGTACACCGGGATCAAGGTGATCGACCTGTTGGAGCCTTATCTTAAGGGAGGCAAGATCGGCCTGTTCGGTGGCGCCGGCGTGGGGAAGACAGTCCTGATCAAGGAGCTCATCAACAATATCGCCAAGAAACACAATGGGTTCTCCATTTTCGCCGGGGTGGGTGAGCGTACCAGGGAAGGTAACGACCTGCTTCGCGAGATGATCGAGTCCGGAGTCATCAAATATGGTGAGGAGTTCCTGAAATCCATGGAGGAGGGTCATTGGGATCTTTCCAAGGTGGATCGGAACGAGCTTGAGAAGTCACAGGTGGCGATGGTATTCGGCCAGATGAATGAGCCTCCGGGAGCCCGTCAGAGTGTCGCCCTCTCGGGTTTGACGCTCGCTGAGTCTTTCAGGGATTCTGACACGGGCGAGGGCCCTAGGGATATTCTTTTTTTCATTGATAACATATTCAGGTTCACCCAGGCCGGCTCTGAGGTGTCAGCCCTTCTCGGACGTATGCCTTCAGCTGTAGGTTATCAGCCCACACTCGCCACTGAGATGGGGCAGATGCAGGAGAGGATCACTTCGACAAAGAATGGGTCAATCACTTCTGTGCAAGCGGTTTACGTCCCCGCTGACGACCTCACTGACCCTGCTCCGGCGACCACGTTCTCCCATCTGGACGCCACCACCGTCCTTAGCCGCAAGATCACCGAGCTCGGGATCTATCCCGCTGTGGATCCGCTGGAGTCGACTTCCCGCATCCTCGACCCCAACATTGTCGGCAAAGACCATTACGAGACCGCTCAGAGGGTCAAGCAGATCCTGCAGCGAAACAAGGAATTGCAGGACATAATAGCCATACTCGGCATGGATGAGTTGAGCGATGAGGATAAACAGACTGTCAACAGGGCAAGGCGCGTGCAAAGGTTCCTTTCACAGCCGTTCTCTGTGGCTGAGCAGTTTACAGGGGTGAGGGGAGTGATGGTGGACATCGCTGACACGATAGACGGGTTCCGCAGGATTCTTGACGGGGAGGTGGACTATCTGCCTGAGCAGGCTTTCCTTAATGTGGGTACGCTGGAGGACGCTATCAAGAAAGGCGAGGCGATCATCTCTGCCGCGAAATAGATTCTTCGCTTCGCTCAGAATGACATGGGGATTCATTTGGATATAATCTCGCCGGAGGGAACGGTGGTCTGCCAGGAGGTCGACAGGGTCGAGCTTCCCGGGGCTAAGGGTCGTTTCGTGGTCCTGAAGGATCACGCTCCGATCGTGTCGTCCCTTGTGGAGGGAGATATTGTCTACGGTGAGACGCCCGCTCAGGCCGGGCACGGCGCAGGGGCTTTCCACATCAAGTCCGGCTTTGTGGAAGTGGTTGATAATCATGTAATAGCTTGTGTCGAGCCCAAATGATCAGGTCTGTCTGTATACTCCTCTCCTTCTACCTTTCGCTCGGTGTTGGTGCTTATGGCAAAGACTCCTCCGTCTCGCTACGCACCGCGCCCTATCCGGGTAAAGGCTCACCGGAGGAGTCTTTGACCATAACCGCCCGGCCGGATGATGCTGAGGTGGAGCTGGACATGGACGAGTATCTTTACGGCCATGTGAGGGACTCTTATGAGTGGCACATCACCACGGTCAAGGGCAAGCCGGTCAGCATCCCCCTGCCTGTGATCTT
Organism: Bacteroidales bacterium; assembly: GCA_017478125.1. Taxonomy (GTDB): domain Bacteria; phylum Bacteroidota; class Bacteroidia; order Bacteroidales; family UBA932; genus Cryptobacteroides. The sequence continues at coordinate 2,177 of JAFVED010000150.1, forward strand.
GATAAGCAAGACCGGACGCGGAGTCCATGTCTTTTCCTCAAGACATCTGGAAGAAGGTGAGTATCAGGGATTCAGGATCGCCACCGAAGGAAAATACGAGAACAAGATCGTCGAGAGGGGAGCGGACGGAAACGAGATTCGCCCCTGGGACTTCTCGGTCACGAAGAACGTCCTCGGCCTCATGATCAACAGCATCCTGCTGGTCCTGATCGTTCTTGGCACGGCCAGATGGTACCGCCGCCATGACGCCTCTGAGGAGGCTCCCGCCGGGGGGACCGGGATCATGGAGATGATGGTGACGATGGTCGAGGACGACATCATAAAAGATTGTGTGGGAGAGGATTACAAGAGATATTCCCCATATCTCCTGACGGCCTTTTTCTTTATATTCATAAACAACCTGATGGGCATCGTGCCCTTCTTCCCCGGAGGTGCCAACATCACCGGCAACATCGCCGTGACCCTTGTGCTGGCGCTTTTCACCTTCTTCACCGTCAACATATTCGGAAACAAGCACTACTGGAAGGACATCCTTTGGCCGGACGTGCCGACCTGGCTGAAAGTCCCGGTGCCGCTTATGCCGGTGATCGAAATCATCGGCATGTTCACAAAGCCTTTCAGTTTGATGGTCAGGCTTTTCGCCAACATCCTCGCCGGCCATTTCATGATCCTCGGGGTCATCGCCGTTATCTTCCTCACCGCGAAGATGGGGGCCGCGGTCAATGGCGGCCTGACGGTTGTGGCGATCGTTCTCGGCGTATTCATGGACTGCCTCGAGTTGCTCGTGGCGTTCATCCAGGCGTACGTGTTCACCATGCTCTCGGCGGTCTTTATCGGACTGTCCAGACAAAAACCAGAAACTAATTAATATTTAATATCTCAGAATTATGACACCTTTAATGTTCTTACTTCAGGCCGGGGTTTCCCTCGGAGTCCTCGGAAAGGCTATCGGCGCCGCTGTGGCCGCCTTCGCTGCCGCTTTCGGTATCGGAAGGATCGGTAAGGCTTCCCTTGAGGCCGGTGCCCGCCAGCCGGAGCAGGCCGGTCACTACAGGATGACCGCCATCATCGTGAGCGCCCTCATCGAGGGAGCTTGCCTGTTCGCCATAGTGGTCTGTCTCATAGCTAAATAGAGATGTCCCTCATCACTCCTGACTTTGGTCTTCTCGTCTGGATGACGCTGATCTTCGGCATCGTCTTCTTCGTGCTCGCGAAGTGGGGGTTCCCGATGATCACCGACTCTGTGCAGAAGAGGGCCGACAGGATCAACGAGAGCATCGCCAAGGCTCGCGAGGCCGAGGAAAGGCTCCGTAATCTCGCCTCGGAGCAGGATGCCCTGGTCGAGATGGCGCGGAAAGAGCAGGCCGCCATCCTCAAGGAGGCCGCGGCTTCGAGAGACGCGCTGATCGAGCAGGCGAAAGTCCAGGCCCGGGACGAGGCGGCCAAGATCCTCGACCAGGCCAGGACCCAGATCGCCGCCGAGAAAGAGAGCGCCCTGCGCGATGTCCGCAAAGAGGTCGCGGTACTCTCAGTCGCTGTGGCTGAGAAGGTTCTGCGCAAGGAACTTGGTGATGGCAGCGGGCGGGATGAATTGCTTGGAAGGCTCGTGGAGGAACTCTCCTCTTCGGAGGATTTGAAGAACTGATCATGAATGTGGGGATCATAGCTTCGCGTTACGCGGCCGCTTTGCTGAAGTATGTCGATGAGACTCACTCCGGCGAGGTGGTGGTCGCCCAGGCCGGCGCTATCCTCTCCGCCCTCGAGTCTGTGCCGGAGCTTCGAAGGGCTGTCGCTGATCCGGAGATGGGGGCCTCAAGGAAAATCGGTCTTCTGGAGACTGCCGCGGCGGTGGATTCTTCAGTCGCTTCGCTCCTTCAGAATGACAATTGTCCCCCCGACGGCGCTGCCTCCCCTGACTGTGCGTGCCCTCCTTCGGGCACTGTCTCTCCTGACGGCGTTTGTCATCCTGAGCGAAGCGAAGGATATATATCCCCGGAACTGAGGCGGTTCTTGGAACTTCTGGTCCGGAATGGCAGGATTGGGGATATTGCCTTGATCCTCAGGAGTTTCGAGGATCAGTACTACCAGTCCAGGGGGATAACGCGCGGGAGGTTGCTTCTGCCTTCTGAGCCGGACTCTGCCGTCCGGGATTTTGAGGCCAGACTCAGGTCCCTGATCGAGGCCAAATTAGGGAAGACCTTACAGCTGACCACCGAGGTTGATGAGTCCTTGATCGGTGGCTTCGTCCTCGAGATTGAGGACAAACTCCTCGACGCGTCCGTGTCCCGGCAGTTGGAGATACTCCGGACCCAGTTTGTCGAGAGAAACCGTAGAATAGTGTAGATTGTTTTATATGGCTCAAAACAATAATATTAGACCAAGCGAGATCTCGCGGGTGCTGCTCCAGCAGCTCAAGGATATCGACACCTCCCTCCGCTTCGAGGAGATCGGCAAGGTGCTCCAGGTGAGCGACGGCGTGGCCAGGATGTATGGCCTGACCAATGCCGAGTCGGGGGAACTCCTTGAGTTTGAGAGCGGTGTGATGGGAGTGGTGATGAATCTGGAGCAGGACAACGTTGGCGCTGTGCTCCTCGGTCCTACCGATGAGGTCAAGGAGGGCATGACAGTCCGGCGTACAGGGCGTATCGCTTCCATCAAGGTGGGGGAGTCTATGCTCGGCAGGGTGGTCGACCCTCTCGGAACCCCGCTTGACGGGCTGGGCAATATCGAGGGAGAACTGACACAGATGCCCCTTGAGCGCAAGGCTCCCGGTGTGATCTATCGCCAGCCCGTTACCGAACCTCTCCAGACGGGGCTCAAGGCTATCGACGCCATGATCCCGATCGGAAGGGGACAGAGGGAACTGATCATCGGGGACCGCCAGACCGGCAAGACCTCTCTGGCCATCGACACGATCATCAACCAGCGCTCCCTCTATCAGGCCGGAAAGCCTGTGTATTGCATCTATGTGGCTGTGGGTCAAAAGGGTTCGACTGTGGCCAATATTGTCGAGACTCTCCGCTCCTACGGCGCGATGGACTACACGATCGTGGTTGCCGCCACCGCCGCCGATCCTGCCGCCTTGCAGTATTTCGCGCCTTTCGCCGGCGCGGCCATCGGAGAGTATTTCCGCGACACCGGGCGCTCGGCCCTTGTCGTCTATGACGACCTCTCGAAGCAGGCTGTGGCCTACCGTGAGGTTTCCCTGATATTGAGACGTCCTTCCGGCCGCGAGGCTTATCCGGGAGATGTGTTCTACCTCCACTCAAGGCTTCTTGAGCGGGCGGCGAAGATCATCGACCAGCAGGAAGTGGCCGAGCGGATGAACGACCTCCCGGACTCGCTGAAGGGCAAGGTCAAGGCTGGCGGCTCACTGACGGCCCTGCCTATCATCGAGACACAGGCCGGTGACGTGTCGGCGTATATTCCCACTAATGTAATATCC
>JAFVED010000151.1 GCA_017478125.1 Bacteroidales bacterium
AAGACCGTCAAGAAGAGGCATGTGGTGCCTTACCCAGCTTATCTTAAGCTCTCCGCTCTCCCACAGTCCGGGGTCGCGTATTTCGCTTTTTGCCACCATATTCATAAATTAGAGGTGCAAATATAGGCAAATATTCTTGCCCTTCTTGTCAAATAAAGTTATTTTTGTCCGATACAAAAACAAATAGTTATGGGATTATTGGAAGGAAAAGTCGCCCTTGTGACGGGCGCAGCCAGGGGAATCGGTAAAGCTATAGCACTCAAGTTCGCTTCCGAGGGAGCGGACGTGGCATTCACCGACCTTGTGATCAATGAAGCAGCTGAAGAAACCATAAAGGAACTTGAGGCCTTCGGGCACAGGGTCAAGGGTTATGCCTCCAACGCCGCCATGTTCGAGGAGACCCATGCCGTCGTGGAGCAGGTCCTGGCCGATTTCGGCAGGATCGATGTTCTCGTCAACAATGCCGGAATCACCAAGGACGGCCTTATGATGAGGATGACAGAGACCCAGTGGGATGCCGTCATCAATGTAAATCTCAAGTCGGCTTTCAATTTCATCCATGCCGTGACTCCCATCATGGCCCGCCAGAGGGGAGGAAGCATCATCAACATGTCTTCAGTCGTGGGTGTCTCCGGCAACGCCGGCCAGTGCAATTATTCCGCATCCAAGGCCGGAATGATCGGACTCGCCAAGTCCATCGCCAAGGAGATGGGACCCCGCGGCATCAGGGCCAACTGCATCGCCCCCGGATTCATCATCTCCGACATGACCAACGCCCTTCCCCAGGATGTGCGTGACGCATGGGCGAAGCAGATTCCTCTCCGTCGCGGCGGTACACCCGAGGATGTCGCCAACGTAGCCCTCTTCCTCGCCAGCGACCTTTCCGGCTATGTAAGCGGCCAGGTCATCCACTGCTGCGGCGCAATGAACTGCTAAATGGGCTTCCTTCCTGACCTGAAGTCATTGCTCAAGGGCAAGCCCAGTGGCCTGGTTGAACAGCTGCTGCGGTACTTCGTGGTCGGAGGAGTCTCATTTTTAGTCGATTACGGAAGTCTTTGGCTTCTCACGGAGAAAGCCGGACTTCCGTATCTTGTTTCAGCGGCGATAGCCTTCCTTCTGGGTCTCGTCTGCAACTATCTGCTCAGCACCAGGTGGGTGTTCGGAGAGAGCAGGATAAGATCCCGCTGGGGAGAATTCGTGGCGTTTGCCGTAATCGGGGTGATCGGCCTGGGGCTCAATGAGCTGATAATGTATGCCTGCACGGACGGGGCTGGCTTCCATTACATGATCTCCAAGATCGTGTCCACGATAATAGTGTTTTTCTGGAATTTCTTTGCCAGGCGCTTCCTGGTGTTCAAATCATAACCGCTTATGGGAAAGACCGCGGTGATAATCGGAGCAGGGCCGGCCGGGCTCACCGCCGCCCTCGAACTTCTCAGGCAGACGGACGTAAGACCGCTTGTCCTCGAGGAGAATGATTTCATTGGAGGGATCTCCCGTACCATCAACAATGACGGGAACAGGATGGATATCGGCGGCCACCGTTTCTTCTCGAAGAGCAGGAAAGTCATGGATTGGTGGGGGAAGATCATGCCCCTTCAGGGCTCGCCTTCCCTTGATGACATCCTTTTGGAACGGGACAAGGAATATCTTGCCGGCGGTCCTGACCCGGAGAAGGAAGACAGGGTCATGCTCCTGAGGGACAGGGTTTCAAGGATACTGTTCCTTCGCCATTTCTTCGATTACCCCATCTCCCTCAAATGGTCCACCTTCGCCGGAATGGGCTTCAAAAACACCATGAAAGCAGGTTTCGGTTACCTTAAGGCCATGGTCCACAAACTGCCCGAGACCTCCCTGGAGAATTTTTACATCAACAAGTTCGGCCGTCCCCTGTACGAGATGTTCTTCGAGGACTACACCGAGAAGGTCTGGGGTGTCCATCCGAGCAGGATAGGTGCCGACTGGGGTGCCCAGAGAGTGAAAGGGCTCAGCGTCCTCTCAATCATAAAGGACATCATCTCAAAACCTTTCCGCCGTTCCGGAATCGATCAGCAGAAGGTGGAAACGTCTCTGATTGAAAGATTCATCTATCCTAAATACGGCCCGGGACAGCTTTGGGAGACTGTCGCCGGCGAAGTGGAGAAGGCAGGAGGCGAGATACGCAGATCAGCCAGGGTTGTCGGAGTGTGCCTCAAAGACGGAATGGCTGAAGGTGTCGAAGTAGAGACTGAAGGCGGCAGGGAATTCATCCCATGCGACTACCTCATTTCCAGCATGCCCGTCAGGGATCTGGTCGCTTCCGTGAAGGGAACTGAGGTTCCGGAGGAGGTGGCCCGGATTGCGGAGGGACTCCCTTACAGGGATTTCATCACCGTGGGAGTGCTCGTCAGGAAGATGGAGATCAGGAACCAGACACATATTCCTACATACGCCGGAAGGGTGCCGGACACCTGG
>JAFVED010000152.1 GCA_017478125.1 Bacteroidales bacterium
CGAGCGAGGCGAGCGCCTCGGCGGATTCAGGGCCTATGCCCCCTCCCACCAGGAAAGGCGTCCTACCCTGGTAGGAGTCCAGTATGGTCCAGTCGAAAGGGCGGCCGCTCCCGCCGCGGGCGGAGGTTTTTGTGTCGAAAAGGAAATAGTCGCAGACCCCTTCCCAAAGGGGCTGTGCAGGGGAGTTCCGCCCCTACGCCAAAGGCTTTGATGACGCGTGTTTTTTTGCGGAGGTTCTTGCAGAACGCGGGATCCTCGTCCCCGTGCAATTGGGCGAAAGTGAGTCCATAGACTTTGCCGCGCCTGATGATTTCCTCGGCGGGGGCATTGACGAACACTCCGACACGAGGTTTCCCTACCGGAAGGTCAGGAGGGTTGTCCGGGGCGCGCCGGGGGGAAGGCGGATAGAATACAAAACCTACAAAGTCCGCCCCCAGCGCCTCTACGGCGCGGATGTTGGCGGCATCTGTCATGCCGCACACTTTAATCAGCTTCCGGTTCATAGGGCGGATGTGAAGGCTTCAAGGGCGGCGCCGGGGCTTGGCTCCCGCATAAATCTCTCTCCCATAAGAAAGCCTCGGAATCCTTTGTCCCTGAGTGTTTTGACTATTTCAGGCGAATCCAGTCCGCTTTCTGAGACTCTCAAGTTCCGGATGCCTCTGCGATCCATCTCTTCTGCCATCGCCAAGGAGACGGCCACATCTGTCCGGAAAGAGCCAAGGTGACGGTTGTTCACCCCCACGACATCCACTTCCTCAGTGACATAGTCCAGTTCTTCTGCCGAATGGACTTCCAGCAGTGCCTCCAGCCCCAGCCGGTGCGCTTGCGAGAGCAGATCCCGGAAATCGCCGGGGGACAGGCAGGCCGCGATGAGCAGGACGGCGTCGGCCCCGGCGATCCGCGCTTCCGCGAGTTGGTACGGGTCGATGATGAAATCTTTCCTGAGGATCGGAATCTCCACCATCGGACGCGCCCGGCTGATAAAGTCCAGCGAACCGCCGAAGAACGTACTGTCCGTCAGTATGCTGACGGCCGCCGCCCCTCCGCGGGCATACTTGGGTACTACGTCTTCCGGCTCGATGTCGGCATGAATCCAGCCTTTTGAAGGGGATTTCCTCTTGAATTCGGCGATGATCCCGTGCGGAGAGTCCGCCAGGGCGCCGCGGAACCCCAAGACAGGACGCGAAACGGCTGAAAGCCGCTCCATGAGCAGGGACTCGGGTACGCTCCGGCGAAGCTCTTCCAGCTCTCGACGTTTGCTTTCGACAATGGTTTCCAGGATGTCCATCCTAACTGTTGATGGTGACGAATTTCTTGAAGGTCTCAAGAGCCTTGCCGCTTTCGAGCGACTCCCGCGCTATTCCCATGGATTCCTCTATGGAAAGGTTCGGGGCAAGGATGGAGATGCCGCAGGCGGCATTGGCCAGGACCACATTCTTCCGGGCTTCCGTGGCGGTCCCTTCCAGCACTGAGTCGAATATGGCGTGGGAAGAGGCGGCATCGGCTCCGCCGTAAATGTCTTCCGGCTTCACATAGTTGAGACCCAGATCCTTGGGGGTGTAGACTTTCTCGAAATATTTGGTCACGAGTCTGAACCCACTGGTGAGGGAAATCTCGTCGTAGCCGTCGTAGCTGGTGATGACCCCGTATTCGTCCCCGATTTTCTGGTGGGCGTGGACGTAGAGACGCTGCTGCTCCTGGGTGGCCGTGCCGTGCATTGAGTATTTGGGACGGCAAGGATTCACCAGCGGTCCCAGCAAATTGAAGCAGGTGGGGACTCCGAGACTTCGGCGCACCGGTCCCACGAATTTCATCCCGTAGGCGAAGAGCGGGGCATGCAGGTAGCAGATACCGGCCTCGTCCAGCGAGCGTTGCAGGACTGAGATATCGTCAGTGAACCTTACTCCGTGGGCCTTTAGGACGTCGCTGGCTCCACTGACGGAAGTGCTGCCGCCGTTGCCGTGCTTTGTCACTTTGTAGCCCGCTCCCGCGATGACGAAGGCCGCGCATGTGGAAATGTTGAAGGTGTTTTTGCCGTCGCCGCCGGTCCCGACAATGTCCAGGGTACCGTCCGACTCCAGCGTCACGCCGCGCCCTGTCTCCAGCAGTCCGTCACGGAAGCCGAGGAGTTCGTCCACGGTGGCCCCGCGGGTCTGGATGCCCATCAGCAAGGCCGCGATCTGGCAGTCATTGTATTTCTCCCGAGTGATGCCAAGGAGAATCTCCCTTGTGTCTTCCCGGCTCAGTGTCTCTCCGGAAAGCAGTTTTTCAAGATACTTTTTCATATCGTATTCATTTTTTCAGCCAATTGTCCATGATGACCCGTCCCTGTGGCGTAAGGACGCTTTCGGGATGGAACTGCAGGCCCCGGATGTCCATCGACCTGTGCCTGAGCGCCATTATCTGGCCTTCATCGCTCAGTGCCAGCACCTCCAGTTCTTCCGGAAGGCTTTTCCTGTCCACTACCCATGAATGGTATTTGCCTACCTGGATTTCCCCGGGCAGACCCTCGAACAGGCTGTCCTCCCGGACAATCCGGCAAGGTGTCTGGACACCGTGGAACACCTCTTCAAGGTTGACCAGAGTTCCGCCGAAGACTTCTCCGATGGCCTGCTCTCCAAGGCAGATGCCCAGGATGGGTTTGCTGCCGGCATAGGTCCGGATGACATCAAGCAGAAGTCCCGCCTCGGACGGGATGCCGGGTCCGGGCGAGAGGAGGATGCCTTCGAAACCCTCCAGTTCCTCAAGGGAGAAGCTGTCGTTCCGGAATACACTCACGCTGGCTCCTGATTCTTTGACGAGGTGCGTCAAATTGTAGGTGAACGAGTCGTAATTGTCTATGATGGCGATTTTATTCATGTCTTTGGGATCAGAGTGTCGCGGCCATCTCAACGGCTTTCCGCAGGGCGCCGAGCTTGTTGTTGACCTCATTCAGTTCATAGTCCGGATCGCTCTTCGCGACTATGCCCCCGCCCGCCTGGAACCATAGCTCCGAGTTCCGGCTCACGAAAGAGCGGATGGTGATGGGTTGGTTCAGCGATCCGTCGAAGCCGATGCTTCCCACGCAGCCGCCGTAAGCGCCCCGGTTGTGGGGCTCGATTTCGGAAATCAGCTGCATTGCCCGAACCTTCGGAGCTCCGGACAGAGTTCCGGCCGGGAAGGTGTCTATGAGTACTTTCACAGGATCCGCACCTGGTTCCAGTTCTCCGCCTACCCGGCTCACAAGATGGATCACATGGGAGTAGTACTGGAGTTCCTTGTAGAATTCCACTTTGACGCCATGACAGTTCCTGGAGAGGTCGTTCCTGGCCAGGTCCACCAGCATGACATGTTCCGCGTTTTCTTTCGGGTCGCCTCGGAGGAAATCGGCGTTTCTGGCATCCTCCGCATCGTTTCCGGTACGGCGGGTCGTTCCGGCGATAGGGTCGATCCAGGCTTTTCCCTCCCCGATCCGGCAGTGGGTCTCGGGAGAGGAGCCGAAGATGCGGTAGCCTCCGAAATCCATGTAGAACAGGTAGGGAGACGGATTGATTGTCCGCAGTGCCCTGTACAGCATGAAATCGTCTCCCTCATAGTGCTGGACAAAGCGCCTGGAAAGGACAATCTGGAATACGTCGCCCCTCTTGCAGTGGGCTATGCCCTGGCGGATGTTGTCAAGATGTTCTTCGTCGGTAAGGGTCGATGTGACTTCACCGACCGGGTGGAATTCTTGGCGCGGCAGCACCTGCCGTCCCAGAAGCCTCTCCACCTCCGCCATTCCGTCGTCCTGCCCGTCTTCTCCAACAAGGGCTGTCAAGGTGATCCGGTTGTGGAAATGGTCGAACTCCACGGTGTGGCGGAACAGCACATACAGTAGATCCGGGGCGTCGTTCTTCTCCTGGGTCTCGTCTTTGACCGGGATGTCCTCGAAATAGCGTACGGCGTTGAAGGAGGTGAATCCCCAGAGCTGTACGCCGGTTCCTTTGCCGTCGTCAAAGGCGAAGGAGTCCAGGAAATGACGTATGAGCCTGTCGCTCCCGAATTCCGGGGTGATGTCGTGCTCGAAGACGGAACCGTCGGGGAATACGCAGCGGCCTTTCCCGTGCGTGACGCTTACCTCGGCCATGGGGTGGAAGGCGATAAAGGATTTGGAATCCCGGCCGGTATGGTAGTCGCTGCTCTCCATCAGGACCGACTGGGACGAGGCGTCCCTAAGGCGGAGATATGCCCCCACAGGGGTATGGATGTCCCCAAGAAGTCCCCGGGGGGCCCTTCTATACTTGTAAATATTCATTGTTTGTGATAATTCAAGTAGGTTTCGATATCCTTGTCGCCCCGGCCGGAAACCGTGAGGACAACAATATCTTCCGGCCGGAAAGAGGTCTTGCCCAGGAGAGCCAGCGCGTGGGCCGATTCCAGGGCCGGAATGATACCTTCCAGGCGCGTGAGCTCGTAGGCCGCGGCAACGGCCTCGTCGTCATTGACCGGGATCACTTTGGCCCGTCCTTTCAAGGCCAGGTTGGCGTGCATGGGGCCGATTCCCGGATAGTCCAGCCCGGCGCTGATGGAATAAGGCTCGACGATCTGTCCGTCCTCGTCCTGAATGACATAGCTCTTGGCTCCGTGCAGGATGCCGACCTGCCCGAGCGCGATGGTCGCGGCTGTTTTCCCGCTCTCCACTCCCAGTCCTCCGGCCTCGCCCAGGAGTATGCGGACCCGCTCGTCGTCAATGTAATGGTAGATGGTGCCGGCGGCATTTGAACCGCCTCCTATGCAGGCGATCAGGTAGTCCGGCCAGTCCCGTCCTGTGTGCTCCTTCAGTTGGGGACGGATTTCCTCGCTGATGACGGACTGGAGCCTGGCCACCATGTCTGGGTAGGGATGCGGCCCTACGGTGGAGCCGATGATGTAGAATGTGTCCGAGGGGTGACAGCACCAGTCGCGGATGGCCTCGTTCGTGGCATCCTTCAGGGTCTTGTTGCCGGACTCGACCGGAACGACGCTCGCTCCCAGCATTTTCATCTTCTCAACATTGACGTGCTGGCGGGCGACGTCGGTCGCTCCCATGTACACGACGCATTCCATGCCCATAAGGGCGCAGACGGTGGCCGTGGCCACACCGTGCTGCCCCGCTCCGGTCTCGGCGATTATCCTTTTCTTCCCCATGGCCCTGGCAAGAAGGATCTGCCCGATGCTGTTGTTGATTTTGTGGGCTCCCGTGTGGTTGAGGTCTTCCCTTTTCAGGAATATTTTGGCGCCATACCGTTCGCTCAGGCGGAGGGCGGGGAACAGAGGACTCGGCCGTCCCACATAATCGCGGAGCAGCCGCCTGTATTCGTGTTGGAAAGAAGGACTCCCGATTATGGGGAGATAGGCCTTCTTCAAGTCTTCTACGCAACGGTGCAGGATTTCGGGGATATACGCGCCGCCGAAGGCACCATAGTATCCCTCTTCATCAGATAGATAACTCATGTCAAGCAAGTGCAAGTTCGTTTTGCTTTACAAACTTACTACATCATTTCCATTTGTGCAAATGAAAGCATTCCTGAAACACAGGGATAAACCGGCTGCCAGTGCTGATCACGTGGAGATTTCCTGGACGGTGACAACACAAGCCTCTGTCATTCTGAGAGAAGCGAGGAATCTATTGTTTTTCAGCGGGAATTGTTTAACTTTGTGAAAGTGTCCCTTCCGAGGATGAATCGGGGGGGGGGTAAATTGCTAAATATTAATTAGTTATGGGCGTGAAAAAGCTATTTAGGGTGTCATTCGCGGCGTTCGCCGCGGCCTTGTTCTCAATGACGATGATCTCCTGCGGGCCGGATGATCCGGACCCCTCGACCGGCTCGGGGACCGGTAATCAAGGTGGCGGCGGTACCCAGACCGTGGCTGTGGCCGGGGTGTCGGTCAGCAAGTCCACCCTCAGCCTCACAGAAGGTTTTTCAGAGACCCTTTCCGCTACTGTCAGTCCCGACAACGCCACAAACAAGGCGATTAGCTGGAAGTCCTCCGACACTGGCGTCGCCACGGTCGACAACTCCGGCAAAGTGACGGCCGTCAAGGCCGGCTCGGCGACCATAACAGTCACTACCACAGACGGTTCCAAGACCGCCACTTGTGCCGTGACAGTCATGGAGGCGGCGAGAATAGAGATCACGGGCAATACGGCCAAGATCCCCGTCCAGGGGGGAGAGGCTGAGTTCCCCATACAATACAACACATCGTACACCGTCGATATTGACCAGTCGGTCACGCCTTGGTTGCATTTCGTTGAGACCAGGGCCATGCAGAGCGGCAAGCTCGTGTTCAGCGTGGACGCGAACGGCGGAGAAGCCCGCTCGGGGAAAGCGACCGTCAAAGCCAATGAAGGGGATGTTGAGCCGATAACCCTTATCTTCGAGCAGGAGGCTTTCATCCCGGTCTCATCCGTTCAATTCGACAAGGAAACCGCTGAGATTGAGGTCGGTGAGACGCTGGCGCTCACTGCGACGGTACTCCCTGAAGACGCCACGGACAAGACCGTCGTCTGGGCGACGGACAATGAAGCCATAGCGGCTGTCTCCGAAGACGGCGTCGTGACGGGCGTGGCTGTCGGAACGGCCACGGTCACAGCCAACATTGGTGAGTTGGGCGCCTCGGTCACGGTCTCAGTCATCCCCACCGTTCAGGAGAGGGAGCGGGCCGCGCTGATCGCCCTTTATAACGCTACCGGCGGAGACGGCTGGACCCATAAGGATAACTGGTGCTCGGACAAGCCCCTTGGAGAATGGTATGGCGTGGGCTCCGATGGCTTCTATGTCAGGAGTATTACTTTGAATTCCAACAACCTGACAGGGAAGATTCCGACTGAGATCTTCTCGCTGCCTCATTTGAATCATGTTCAGTTGAATTACAACAATTTTACAGGCGAGATCCCCCCTGAAGTCGGGAATGCGAAAGAGTTGTTGTCTCTCTTCCTGCGAGGGGACAAACTGACCGGAACAATTCCGGAAACAATCTATGATCTGCCTAAATTATACGCTATTGAACTGGATGAAAACCAGCTTTCAGGGGAACTCTCCGAAAAATTCTGGGACATGCCAGAGCTGTATTCACTGGCGCTTCAAAATAACAGGATCACAGGAACCTTGACCCCGGCCGTCGCGAAGGCAAAGAAACTGGACTGGCTCAGTTTGGGGAATAATCTTCTGAAAGGAACCATTCCTGAAGAAATCACCGAGTTGACAAATCTTAGGCTTTTCAGCATTGATAATCTCGAGGTATCGAACGGCTCGATTACCACCTCAGCGAATGAGTTTACCGGTGCCCTTCCGGACAATCTGGACAAGCTGCAGAATCTTCAATACTTCTTGGTCGCGAATAACAATCTTGAAGGAAGTGTTCCCGGCAGTTTTGCCAGGATGCCCAATCTGATAGGCCTGAAACTGTATGGGAATAAGTTTTCCGGTGAGATCCCGGAGGAAATGGTGGATTGCGTCAACTGGAACACCTGGGCTCCTGACAGGAACATCATGCCTCAGCAGAGTGGATACACCCTCTCTTTCGACTATTATCAGTCTACGGATTTCTCGCGGGACAAGAGAGTGATTAAACTGCAGACCCACGACAAAGGTAACGGAATCAATATAGTCATTACCGGGGACTGCTTCACTGACCGGGACATCGCCGCCGGAGAATTTGAGGCTGTCGCCAGGCAGACCATGGAGGATTTCTTTGGCGTAGAGCCCTTCACCACTTTCCGCGACCTCTTTGATGTTTATGCTGTCGTGGCGGTTTCAAAGACCCGTTATTCCTCCTATGGAACGGCGTTGGGGGCTGTGTTCGGCGAAGGGTCTTATGTGAGCTGCGACGAGAAAAAGGTCAGGGAATACAGCAACATGGCTGTCAAGAATCTGGACGAGACGCTTACCATCGTGATCGTCAACAAGAACAGCAATTCAGGTACCGCGAACATACCTTATCCGGCTATGGACACGGACTATGGCTCCGGTTTCTCATACGCCTGCTTCGGCCTGCAGGAGGAGGGGGACAACCGGCGTATGCTCATCAACCATGAGGCTAACGGCCACGGTTTCACGAAACTCCATGATGAGTATTTCTTCAGGGGTGGATCGCCCTTTCCCGAGGACTACAAGCAGGATTTTGCTGATACCTATTTCTCGAAAGGCTACGCTGCCAATGTCGATTTCGAGTCGGATCCCAAGAAGGTCAAATGGGCGAGATTCCTTTCGGACGAGCGTTACAAATATGATGGGCTGGGCGTGTTCGAGGGAGGCATGACTTACGAGAAGGGCGTTTGGCGGCCTTCTGAGAACAGTATCATGGCGCATCAGTCGCCTACAGGGGAAGGAAGCCGTTTCAATGCCCCCTCACGCATGGCCGCGTATTACCGCATCCACAAACTCGCCTACGGCAGCTCATGGAAGTTCGATTACGAGGAATTCGTCAAGTACGACGCCATCAACCGCAAGACATCCGCTTCACCGGCGCGGGCCACCGGGGTCGGTGCCATCGCTCCTGTCCCTCACACACCGCCTGTCATCATGGGCCCGAATAAATAATAGAAGAATCTGAAAATTATTCGTATCTTTGCCCCGGATTAATTCAGAACGCTATGAATTTAAGAGACATCAAGAAAGACATTGAGTATGTGATCGGCGCTTTCATCGACGATTGCTCGCTTTTCAGTTCTGTCAACTCCAAGGCGGACGACGAGGCTCTCGGAGCCCTGCTCGACGAGGCTGTGGAGCTTTATAATGACCTGAAAGACAAGGCAAACGTGAAAGGCGATGGCAGGAAAGGAGCTTACTATGCCTCCATCCGTAAGGAGCTTCTCGAGAAGACCGACGGACTTTACGCTAAACTTAGCGATGTTGTCAAGAAAGCCGGCTCTGAGCAGTAGGCTCTCTTCAGGATAGACTTATCTTCGGGAGGGCCTCGCGTCCTCCCTTTTTATTAAACGAACTGAAATGAAAGTTGCTGTAGTTGGTGTGACCGGCCTGGTCGGGACCAGGATGGTCGAAGTCCTCGAAGAGAGGAATTTCCCTGTGGATGAGTTTATTCCGGTGGCCTCCGGCAGGTCGGCCGGCAGGCTCGTCCCCTTTAGGGGCAAGGAATATCCGGTCGTCACGGCCGGGGAAGCTGTCGCCATGCGGCCAGACCTCGCCCTCTTTTCCGCTGGCGCGGACATCTCCAAGGAGTGGGCGCCGAAGTTCGCCGAGGCGGGATGCCGCGTGGTCGACAATTCCTCCTGCTGGAGGATGGATCCCACGAAGAAGCTGGTTGTACCTGAAATTAATGCGGAAGTCCTTGAGAAAGAGGATTATATCATAGCCAATCCGAATTGCTCCACAATCCAGATGCTCCTTCCCCTGGCTCCCCTCCACGAGAAGTACACCATCAAGAGGATCGTGGTCTCCACTTACCAGTCTGTCACCGGTTCGGGAACTCCCGCCATGGTCCAGATGCAGACTGAGAGGGACGGTGGCAAGTGGGGTGAATATCCCGCCTTCTACCATTACCCGATCGACCAGAATGTCATCCCCCACATCGACGACTTCCTTGACAACGGCTACACCAAGGAGGAGATGAAGATGGTCAACGAGACCCATAAGATATTGGGTGACTATTCGATAGGGGTCAGCCCCACCACGGCGCGCGTGCCGGTGCTCGGCGGCCACTCGGAGTCAATTAACCTCGAGTTCGAGAAAGATTTCACCCTTGAGGATGTTCGTGATATCTGGTCCAGGACGGAAGGTGTAACAATCCAGGACAATCCTTCTGAGTTCGTCTATCCGATGCCGCTGTATTCCCTTGGCAAGAATGACGTTTTCGTCGGGCGCTTGAGAAGGGATCCTTCCCTGAAGTACGGGCTCAATTTCTGGTGCGTCAGCGACAACATCCGCAAAGGGGCCGCCACCAATGCGGTCCAGATCGCGGAGGTGCTGCTGCGGAAGGGTTGGATTTAGATTATTTCCCGGCCAGGTGCTTCTCCCAGGCCCAGGCCGCGGCCAGGGTGTCTTCAGTCTTCCTCTCGGCCTTCCAGCCAAGCTCTCTGTTCGCGAGAGTCGGGTCTGCCCATAGCGCGGAGATGTCCCCGGTTCTTCTGGGGGCTATCTTATAATTGAGTTTCAAGTTGTTAGCCTTCTCGAAACCCTTTATCAGCTCCATCACTGAGAGAGGGGTGCCGGTGCCGATGTTGTAGATCTCATAGTCCTTTTTCATCTTGCCTTCCAGCATCCTGCGGACGGCGAACACGTGAGCCTTCGCGAGATCGACCACGTCGATGAAATCCCGCAGGCATGTCCCGTCCGGGGTCGGATAGTCATCCCCGAACACGGAAAGGCACTCTCGCTTCCCGATCGCGGTCTGGGTGATGAACGGCACCAGATTGTTGGGGACGCCCCTCGGAAGCTCGCCGATGAGAGCGGAAGGATGTGCCCCGATCGGGTTGAAATACCTCAGGGCGATGCCTTTGATCTCAGGATATGCCTTGACGCAGTCCCTGAGGATGTCCTCGCACATCGTCTTGGTGTTGCCGTAGGGAGATGTGGCCGGTTGCCTGGGGGTATCTTCCGTCACAGGCAGTTCCTCCGGCTCCCCGTAGACAGTCGCCGACGAGGAGAAAAGAATATTGTCGCATCCGTGAGCCCTCGCGCTCTCGATCACGTTCATGAAGGAGCTCAGGTTGTTCTTGTAATATTTTAGGGGCTCGTTGACTGACTCTCCCACGGCCTTGAAAGCCGCGAAGTGGATCACGGCGTCGATCTCGTTGGTGGAGAACAGCAGCTCGGCGGCCACAGGATCCGTGAAATCGATCTTGAAGAAAGGAATATCGTCCTTCCCGGTTATCTTCTTCACTCCCTCGAAACATGTCAGGTCGCAGTTGGACATGTTGTCCGCGACGATCACATCATACCCAGCCTCAATCAGTTCCACAGTCACATGGCTGCCGATGAATCCGGCCCCGCCGGACACCAAAACGCATTTTCTCATATTCATATATTCAGATTCTTTGCTTCCTTATTAGATTCTTCGCTTCGCTCAGAATGACAACATGAGGCTTGCCGCCCTGTCATCCTGAAGCTTGCCGAAGGATCTGGATTCTTCGCTTGCGAGATTCCAAAGTTAGTGTTTTTTGCTAAATTTGTGAATATGAGAAACCTTAAATTCTTCCTTGCCGTCTCCCTGACGGCCTTCTCCCTGGTCCGCGCCGGCGCGCAGTCTCCCGCCGCGAAAACCAGTCCCGGGAAAAGCAAAGCCCAGAAATACATAGAGTCTGTCGCGGACAATGACATCCTGCGGGGCTCCTCATTCGGGGTTCTCGCCACGACCAAGGACGGGCGCGCGATTGCGTCGTGGAATCCTGGCCAGCGCCAGGTCCCTGCCTCCACGATGAAACTTATCACTGCGGGGGCAGCGATGAGTCAGCTGGGATCCGGTTTCAAGTTCACGACCAGGCTTGGCTATACCGGAGAGGTCAAGGACGGAATCTTGGAAGGCGACCTTTACATCATCGGGGGAGGGGATCCCACGATCGCCTCGAAAGACTCGATCGCCTTGCGTCGGGATGTCCTCTTCTCCCAGTGGAAAGGTTTCCTGGACAAGGCCGGGATCAAGAAGATAAGCGGCAGGGTGATCGGGGACGGACGCTATTTCGACGGCCCCATCGAGAGGGATTCCTGGCAGTTTCAGGACATCGGAACCGCTTATGGGACAGGAGGTGACGGACTATGCTTCTATGAGAATGCCATCGATATGAAAGTCTCTCCCGGAGCCTCGGTCGGATCCTCGGTCCCGGTCGTGGTGTCTTTCCCCACGCTCCCCTGGATGAGGTATCAGTTCTATTGCAAGACAGGCAAGGCCGGCACTGGCGACCAGCTGTATATGTTCACCTCCGAGTTCGCCCCTTACGCTGAGGTGAGGGGCACTTTCGCGATTGACCGCAAGGCGAAGACCGAGGAGTTCTCAAACAAATTCGGGGCGTACACCTGCGCGCATTTCTTCTCGGAATATCTTCGTTCCAAGGGAATTATGATTAGCGGGGGAGCGGCGGATGTCCGGATGGGGAGGATCAGGGAGGACTTGTCATCCCTTGATCCGGGGCCTTTCGCGGCCAAGGTGGATGACCTCAAGATAATCGGTATGACATATTCCCCGTCCCTGAAGCGCATCGTCCGTGAATGCCTTCTCTCGAGTGATAATTTCTACGCCGAGACCCTGTACCGGATTCTCGGCCGGAGGCTCCACCATTCCGCCTCGGCCGATTCGTGCGCCGCCGCACTCGCTGACGTGCTGAGAAAGATCGGAGCCTCGCCTGATGGTATTAGGATCGACGACGGAAGCGGCTTGTCCAGAACGACTTATATTTCTCCGGAATATTTCGTCAAGTTCCTCTCCGCGATGATGGACAGCCCTGTTTTCGAGGATTATATCGAGACTCTGGGGCAGCCTGGCGGGCGGCACTATGAGTCCCGTCTGCGGGGGGAGAGCGAGGCGCTCCGCTCCAGGATCCACCTCAAGAGCGGATCCATGGGAGGTGTGCGTTGCTTCAGCGGTTACATAGAGCCTTCCGAAGGCTCGAAGGCCGACGCCATCATCTTCTCGATAATGATGGGCAACCTGACTGTCCACGCCGGAAAGGTGGATCCGGTCGTCGACCGGATCATCACCCTGCTGGCGGCGGATAATTGATCCCGTCATGGCTGACCTGACCGCCCGGCCCTATTCTTCCACGACGCGGATCTTCCTGAAATTGTTGGACTTGTAGAGAGGTGTCCCGTTTTTGTAGATCCTGGTGTCGTTCCAGTCGGCGTGCGCGGTGACGCGGACGTAGGTGTTCCCATTGCTGGTTACCCAGAAGGAGTTATTCTCCGGGAAAAGCTGACAGCGTCCAGCGAGACGGTCTGGTAGGTGTCCCCTTTCTTCCGGATCAGGATCTTCTTTTCCGGGAAATCCATGACAGCGGAGTACGCCTATATCGCCGGACGCGGACTCTTTTAGGAATGTCTGGGAAAGACTCCAGTCCTCGGTGATTCTGAACCAGCCGAGGAAATAATTCCAGAAAGCGTTCCTGGCCCCGAAATCGACCACATTATAGGATGTTCCTCCGGAAGGGAATCTGTCGGTAACATTGATTATCGGCTTACGGTTCTTGCGGATCCATCTCTGCTGTCCGTTTATTGGTGTAGTAGGACTCCCAGCTGACACCAGCGAACGCACCACATGTCCCGGGGGAAGCCCCCTCGCCGGTACCTGTGGCACCAGCGGGCGCACCACATGTCCCGGAAACGCCCCCTCGCCGGTACCTGTGGCGCCAACGGGCGCACCACATGCCCCGCAAATGCCCCCTCGCCGGTACCTGTGGCACCAGCGGGCGCACCACATGTCCCGCAAACGCCCCCTCGCCGGTACCTGCGGCACCAACTACCGCACCACATGTCCCGGAAACGCCCCCTCGCTGGTACCTGTGGCACCAACGGGCGCACCACATGTCCCGGAAAGCCCCCGGAAACGCCACCCAATCCGCACCTGACAGTCCGCCCGTGGCGCTTATATATCTATTAATCAGGAGGTTCCCAAAATGAGCTTCTTCAAATTGGAGAGCTCATATTCAGAATCCCCTGATAATCAATCAGTGATGCGTCACCGTCTGGCAATCAATCAGTTGGAAAAATGAATAAGGATTTAGCGTGGGAAGTAATCCTCACTGGCGAAGATTGAGGTAATTCCAGAGTCCTTGGCGTCGACAAAGCCGACAATCCGGCGGGCGCAAAGCGGCTTGCGGTCGTAATAATCAGGAGAGGAAGGATCCAACGAGCTGATCCTGACCATGAAAGAGGAGTGGATGAAACGTCCCTCACCGATGTATATTCCCACATGGGTCGCCTTGGCCGGGACCCCGTCCGATGCCTCCCGCCCCCAGAAAACCAGGTCCCCGGGAAGCAGACCGCTCCAGATCACCTCACCCTCAGCGCTGAACAGCGGGAGGTTCTCCCCGACCCGTCCCTGCTGCGAGGCGTTGCGGGGAAGCAGCACACCGTTGGCGAAGAACACACTGCGGGTCAGGCCGCTGCAGTCCGTGTTCTTGATCGAGGTTCCTCCCCACATATAGGGAACCCCGAGAAAAGATAACGTTGTGGAGACAATATCCTTTCTCAAAGTGTTTGTCTTCTCAAGCAGGGAGTATTTGTCCTTGGCCCATTTGAAGAACACGTCCACATCCCCCGCAGGGACATAACCGGTCTTTCCGGATGGCAGAACCACTCCCACGAACTTTTTCTTTAGCACGACCCGGCCCTCCTCGTAGCCCTTCAGACTTCCCTTGGTGTGGGTAACAGACTTGTACATGATCCGGACAATATCCCCGAGAAGCAGCTCGGACACAATCCCCGAACCGGTCGAGGGCTCCTCGTAGACAGCAGACTTCGGGACGGTGCAGATGTATTTCGGAGCCTCAAGATAATCAGCGACTTCCTTGTCCGTCATCATCACGAGCCCCCTCTCATCGACCCACGCTGTATAAGGTTCCGGACTCTTTATTCTGGCCCAGCCATCTTTGCTTTCCAATACTTCCACGACCGTACCCATCAGGGCCTGGTTCCCGAGTTCGGCTTCATATTCAGGCTCCTCCCTCATGAAGTTCGCCGAAAGCTCCACCACGGCTTTTGTCGGAGCGTGGGAGAGTTCTTTATCAGTGAATCTCAAGTGCTTCTGTCCGGGCTCCTGCGCAGGGAGGACGGTATGGACTGACAAAAGCATGAGGGTGAGGAGGATGAGGTTGATGACTTTTCGCATGATTATCATATTGTCGGATCTGTTTGCGAAGATAACGAATTTTGATGTAACTTTACTGTCCGGGAAACATACCGCCGGAACATGTTTGTTTTTCCAGAGGGAAAGAGATATAACTCGGCAGCCGGCAGCCTCAAAAGATTGTACGGCGAGCGTCTCCAGAAACTGGTCATCGATGCCGGTTTCACCTGCCCCAACCGTGATGGGACGGTCGGGACGGGGGGGTGCTCGTATTGTGACAACGCGGCCTTCCACCCAGGGTACAGTGTTCCGGGAAAGCCTCTGTATCAGCAGATTGACGAGGGGATTGAGTTCCATCGCCGCCGTTACCCGAAGGTCCGGAGGTTTCTCGCCTATTTCCAGGCATATTCAAACACCTACGCCCCGCTGGATAGGCTGAAGGAGCTCTACGGCGAGGCCCTGTCACATCCTTCCGTCGTCGGGCTGGTTATCGGTACCCGGCCGGACTGCGTCGACGAGGAGAAGCTCGACTACCTCGCCTCCCTACGCGACGGTCGAGAACCCCTCCGCCGGACATTTTCCCGGATAGGGCGCGAGGCGCAGGGAGACGGAGAGGTTTTCGCCGACGAAAAGGAATGTCCTATCATCGTGGTGGAATATGGGATCGAATCGTGCTATGACGAGACTTTGAGGCGGATAGGCCGTGGTCATGATTTCGAAACCGCGCGGAGAGCCGTAGAGATGACCGCGGCAAGAGGGATAGATGTCGGGGCGCATCTCATCCTCGGCCTGCCGGGAGAAACCCGGGAGATGATGCTGGACCAGTGCGCCGCCATCAATGCTATGCCGTTGACTTCTATTAAGTTCCATCAGCTGCAAATAGTCAAGGGCACGAGGATGGAGAAGGAATATGCCGCCCATCCGGAGGAGTTCCTGAGGCTTGGACTTGAGGAATATCTTGATTTGGTGATAGATATTCTCGAGCGTTTGAGACCTGATCTCCGCATCGAGCGGGTCGCCGGGGAGGTCCCGCCCCGCTTCGTGTCCGAGACTCCTTGGGGACTGATCCGCAACGACGGGATCCTGAGGCTCCTCGATCAGCGGCTCGAAGAGCGCGGCACCTTCCAGGGGCGGCTATATCCCTTGTCACCCTGAGCGTCCCCCTTGTCACCCTGAGCGTCCCCCTTGTCACCCTGAGCGTCCCTCCTGTCATTCTGAGCGTCCCTCCCTTGTCACCCTGAGCGTCCCCCTGTCACCCTGAGAGAAGCGAAGAATCTGGCTCCTTCGGCGACTCTCAGGATGACAGGACGAAGCGGAGAATCTTTTGTCAGCGAAACTCTGCCGCAGGCAATTATCAACGTCTGGGAGGAAGGTCCAGCCACAAGAATTTCGACGCCTGCCACTCATCGGCTGAGGTCTCACGCATAAGCAACCACTTCAGTTCCATCCGTTTTTCAACCGGCAACAGGATCACATCCTTCGCTCTCGCGACAATCTTCCGCTTCTCGACAATCCTGATCATCTCCCCATAGGCCAGGTCAGGATTGCTGTACCTCTCCTCTTTGATGTCATATTCACTACCAGTGTTTGAATCTATGGCGATAATCGCGTCCCCGATGCTTCCAAAGTAGTGTTTCAGGCAACCGTAATCAATTATGTTATAAGTGGATATAATCACATCGACCAACTGGGCTCTTTCCTTTCTCGACAATCCTCTGAACAGCCTCCTGATCTGGGAGTATCTGAGAAACTCGTTCCTCGTATGACACCCTTTGACCTCGGCGACTGACCGTCGCATCTTCCTGGAGGCTTCACGCGCCACATACTTCTCGGAGAACGGATGGTCCGTCTGGCAGTAAGCCAGGAAATTCCATCTCCATTTTATAGCTCTGTCCTTTATGTGCCGCTCCACCGGGTTGTTGTACAGGTATGCCAGGTTGGTCCTGACGTTTTTCGCTCCGAACTTTGGAGCGCTCTGGAACGGGATCTCGAACAGGCTCTCCCGCGGCGGATCCTGTCCTGATCCGGCGAACAGGTCGCTGAAGTACTCCCTGGAGAAATCTGTCGCTACTCTCCTGTGGAACCCGCTGAAGGTTGCCTTGTCGCCTGATTGGACCGTCTCGTGGAAGTGGTCAAACATCAGGGCCAGGCCGAGAACCCTGATCCCGGACCGCCTGGCATTGACGCAAAACACTGTGAAGAAGACCAGACAGTCCTCAAGACAATAGAAGATGGCCGACCGTCTCTTTGGGCGGCGACACACATGGTTAGGGATGTCGGGACAGAATCTGCGACGCCTCATAATCTCTCATCCTCTTTGAAGTTTCTCATTTGTAAGCGCCTCTTAGCGCAGGTCAAATGTACGAATAATCACTCATTAATCATCAGATATTCACTTCAAAATCGTAACAATCTGAATATCAGTTAGTGGCGCATCACTGATTGATTATCAAGCTATTCTGAATATGATCTCTCCGATTTGAAGAAGCTCGTTTCAGGAACTATTTGATTGATAGATATATAAGTGCCACGGCCGGTGTCCCGGGCGGCGGATCCGGTGGGTTGCGGCCCAGGTGAGAGGATCGGTGAGTCGCCCCCCGTCATTCTGAGCGGCAGCGAAGAATCTCTCCGTTTGGGGATTTTGATATATTTGGCTATATTGTGAGAAATCTGTTTAGCGCTATGGAAAAATTATTTAAGTCTTCAGGCCTTATCGCCGCGTCGATGATATTCGCGGCCGTAGCCGCGGGATGCAAGCCGGATGAGCCAACTCCGACTCCCGACCCTACCCCATCTAAAGTGTCGGTGACCAGCGTGTCGCTCAACAAGACCACCCTCAGCCTCGTGGAGGGCGGGTCCGAGAGCCTGACCGCGACTGTGGCCCCCACCAACGCCACCGACAAGTCCGTAAGCTGGAAGTCCTCCGACGCGGCGACCGCAGCAGTGGACAACTCCGGCAAGGTGACCGCCGTCAAGGCGGGCTCAGCGACCATAACCGTCACAACCACAGATGGTTCCAAGACCGCCACCTGCTCTGTCACAGTAACTTCCAAAACCGTTAATGTCACGGGTGTAACCCTTGACAAGACAGAGATTGAGCTGACGGAAGGAACAGAAGAGACTCTCAAAGCCACAATAGCTCCTGCCGATGCCTCCAATCAGGTCGTTACCTGGAGCACCAGCGACCACAATATCGCCAATGTTTCCGACGGTAAAGTGACCGCGGTCAAGGAAGGCGAGGCGACGATAACTGTAACTACCTCTGATGGAAGCAAGACGGCGACCTGTAAAGTGACTGTCAAGGCAGTACTCCTTGAGGGAATAGCGATTGATCCCGCCGAATTGTCGATCAAAGAGGGCGAGGAGAAGCAACTGCAGGTTGTATTCACTCCCGATAATTACGGAGACAAATCTGTCAATTGGGCTTCCGACAACACAAGTGTCGCCACAGTGGACCATAACGGATTGTTGAAAGCCATCGGACCAGGCGAGTGCAAGATCTTTGTCGAGAGTGCCAAGGACAAGACCTTCCAGGCCTCATGTGTTGTCACGGTCACTCCCGATCCGACCCTTAAAGGAATATCATTCCCGTACACAAGCCTTACCATGAAGAAGGGCGATGTCAAGCAGATACAGGTGTCCTATTATCCGGAATATGCTGAGAATAAAAAAGTTACTTGGAAGTCCTCAAATCCCGCCGCCGCGACCGTTGATTCGGACGGAAAAGTGACAGCGGTCTGGAACGGCGAGACAGAGATCACCGCCACCAGCCAGGAGGGGGGATTCACCGCCACTTGCAAGGTCACTGTCTCCCAGCAAGAGGGCGCTCAGGTCTATTTCAGGGCTCCGGAAGGGGTATTCCTCAATGGAGACAAGTATGAGAGAGACTATATTTCCGATGTGTTCTCAGACGGGACGGATCTTTATGAGTGCTACCTCTACGGCGGCATTTGGAAGAACGGCTCCCAGCTGGTTAAAATGTATGACCCTGGATATCTTCGTGGTGCGGCAGAAGGTAAATTATATTTCATTGATACTTACAGTATTAATATATATGAAGCCTCGACGGGAGAGAAACTGTTCGGTCAGGCTCTGTCCTCCGACAGTGAATACCGGAACACTGGAATGGCCGTAGCTCCCGATGGGACGGCGTATGTGGTAGGATACTGCCGCGACGCGTTCGGGAAGAGGGTCGGCAGGCTTTGGACCATATCCAAGGATCTGAAGGTCAGTGAGCAGACTCTTTATGACGGAGGCTCGGAAGAAGTCGGACTTGATGTGGCTGTCGATTCGGACGGAAACGTGTGGGCTTTGACCCGTGGAAAAGGACTGAACCTTTACAAGAACGGTAAACTCGAGCGTGTCGTCAGGGACGATCCCGATGGAAACCGGTCTCATTTCATCAGTTTCAACGGAAAGGACATGTACATCGTGTCGACTTCTTACGGCCAGGAGGAAGTCATTGTAGACATGAATGATAAAGTCCTTTACAAGATAGCTCCCGGCC
>JAFVED010000153.1 GCA_017478125.1 Bacteroidales bacterium
CATTCAATGCCCGTGAGGATCTGGACTCGGCCAGATTGGTTGCCGGATTCATCCATAAGTCAAAAAGCGGATTCTGGATGATTCCATCCGTGAGCTATGACGGCAACTACTGGGGACGGGGCAAGGAGCCCAAAGGGACGAGAGAAGACGGGCAATGGAGGACTGTCTCTTTCCGCCGTACCCCAATCCCGGGAGCTATGTATTCCGAGGGAAACAACTATGCCATAGCCACTTGGACCGAAGCTCCAAAAGCCTTGGGAGAGAACTTTTCCTGCTCGATACAGCCTGATGAGAGCCAGACCGGACACTACTACCTCTGGCCTGAGGAAGAGATGCCGACCACTTACTCCAACCGTGACCGGTTCTCGCCAGGATTCCGCCAAAAACAGCCTCTGAAGAAAGGGGAAACGGTTGAGTTCCAGATATATATCCACTTAACTCCCGTAATGGGAGAACATAAGGCCATGCGCTCTTTTCTCGACAAGGCCTGGGAACTGGCGCCGAAGCCGGAAGTGGAGATATTCAGTGACGAGAAACTGTGGGAGCTTGGAATCCGCTACGCGAAAGAGTCCCTTTGGGCTGAGGAGGAGCCCTTCAAAGGGTTCAGCATCGGGCTCGTACTGGACTCTGACGGAAGATGGCGTCAGCGGCCAGGCTGGAAATACGAGATCGGATGGTGCGGCCAGAACGCGTCCTACGCCATTTCTTTGCTTCAGGACTACCTCCAGACCGGCTCTCAGGAATCCCTGCGCAAAGGTATCGCCACCCTTGACACATGGAGCGGATGCGGACTCCCCAACGGCCTTTTCGTCACAAACTACGACAACATCCTCTCCGGCAACAAGAACGGCTCAATCGACGCCTGCAACCTGGGGACCGCCGCGGTGAACTTCTTCGAGGCTTATGACATGGCCAAGAAATGTGGCGTGGAACGTCCTGAATATGAGCAGGTAGCGTATGCGATATGCGACTTTGCCGTCTCCGACCAGCAAGAAAACGGTTGCTACGCCAAGGGTTGGACACCAAATGGCGAGAGTATATACCGGGAGGGTACGATCGGCTGTTTCCTCGTGCCTGCCATGATTGAGGCCTATCGCCGGAGCGAGGACGGAAAGTATCTCGACTCTGGTCTCAAGGCGTACAGGCACTACCTGTCGGAACTCAAGGAGAAAGGTTTCACGACCGCCGGAGCCCTCGACACCTGGTGCGTCGACAAGGAGTCCTCCATCTCCCTCCTCCGCTCGGCCATCCGCCTTCAGCGCCTGACCGGCTCGCCAGAATATGTCGAGGATGCCCTGGCGGTCTCGTATTACCTGTCGACCTGGCTATGGCACTACGACGGGATCTATCCGGAAAACGACAATTTCACCAAATACGGCTACCACACTTTCGGTGCCACATCTGTCTCAGTACAGCATAATCATCTGGATCCATACGCATTGTACTGGGTTCCGGAATGGATGGAACTGTCTGAGCTTACGGGAGATTCGCAGTGGAAGGAGAAAGCTCTGGCGATCTGGCGCTGCGGCAACCAGCTTGTCTCCGACGGATCCCTTGAGATCAATGGCCACATACGTCCAGCGGGATCGCAGAACGAGGCTTATTTCGAGTGCTCCTGGGGATTCTCCGACAGAGACAATGGGCAAAGAATCAATGACTGGCTCGTGGCGTGGCCGGGAGCGTTCCGCCTTGAGACGCTCCGCCGCCTGTCTTCACGCAGACAAACACAAGCTCTTCCTTAGCCTCTTCAGTCAGCAACTCTAGGGAGTACCCCCGAGCCTTGATCGACTCCAGCGTCTCGCGCGGAGAAGGATCCACGGTGGTCCAGTAAAGGAAAGTGTCGGGCAAGTCCTTCAATCCGGTATAAGGATGATAAAGCGGACGCGGATAAATATGCGAGGACTCGCCCAGGCGGCTGACACAATCATAGACCGTGATTTGATAATACGGATTATAGTCGACCACAGCATCCAGACCGGCATATCCGGAGACCTGCTCCCCGAAGCGCTCCCAATCCTCATAGACATAAGGGACGTTCATCTTTTTAAAGGGTAGCGCGGCTCCCACAAGAACGAAAACAAGGGCGGCCGTGTATGCCATCCGCGGGTGGCCGCAGCTGTTGGCCAGGCGGTCGAACACTCCCCAAAGAATAATGACAACAAGCAAGAACAGGAAAGAGTGGTATCTTGTGTACATCATGCCGGTAACTCCGCAGAAAATCCAGTAGGAGAAAGCTACACCAATCAATATCAATGAGAAACCATCAATAACTCCAGGTTTTTTCCGCCTGACAAACCACAAAAGCGCAAGTACTCCCAGAAAGGCGGCAAGCGCCGCGATGCCGGAGCCAAAAAAGGTGTGAGCGAATTTATCGATAACACTATAAAGCGCTGCCGCCTTATCACCGACCGTGGTATTGAAAAGGTAATTCAGATGATTTCCAATCTCACCGCTGTCCTGGAGACCGGCGTAATAACCGGGACGAAAAACAGCCAACAGGAAATCAGTCCTTCTTATAATGTACAAAAGTCCCCCCACAAGCACCGGGACAGAATAATAGAGAGACTGGACATATTTCTTCCGGACGAGCAGTGAGACAGAAAAGAAGACGGCCAGCGCTCCACCTATCACGAAAAACAGCTCGGAATTATTGAAAGCGAGAAGCAGCGCTGTAGCGCCAATCGCCTCATACAGAATGTTTCTCCAGTGAGAGTCACTGTCCCACATCATCCTATGAGAGACCAAAGCCACCAGAAAAAGGAAGAGGGTCCAGAGATAGAACCGGCAAAAGACCGACAGCCCCAATACTAACGGGCTGAATCCCCACATGGCCACCGAGAGAAGGGCGGTCCGCGCGTCAAGCCCCAGGCAGACCGAAAGGAAATGGAACAAAAGGAGTTGGGACAGGATCAAGACAAAGATATTGAAACCGATACATATCCTCACCGGGAGGTCTTTCTCTCCGGCGATTGTCTCGAGAAAATTGATTATCCACATATAATTCCTGTCAAGGAGGAACATCTTGACAGATTTGCCTAATGGCAAGTCAAGGACACTCTCTCCTTCCTGGACAGTGAGATTGGTCCTCAACTCCCCTACGGACAGCCACCGCCCATCCTCCCATTGGGGAATATCCGTCAGATCTTCTTGTTGCTTGATCCGTTTGTCCGGTCTGAAAAGTTGGGCATATTCGAACGTGTAGAACTCATCAATATGAAAGCGGGACTTCAGCGAGGCCCAATAGGCCACGCACGCGACCTGAGAAACTATGATCAGAAACAGGATAATCCTTGCTGCTTTCTTGTCCATATACCGACCCATATAGTCCATGATGAATAGCGCCTCTTTACCGCCGTGAGGAGTGTGGCCCGGTGTGGCGAGTCTTCAGCAGCACCAGGCCTTTCTCGTCGCCAAGCAGACCGGAGACCGGCAGAGGATCGTCTGGAGAATAGAATTTCCAGGAGGTCATGGTGGCGCGTTCCTCTTCCGGAAGGGCTGAATCTCCGATGAGCCTGTTGCCCCAAGAGTTGGTGACCTTTATCTCCAGGGTGTTTTCCCCCTCCACAAGAGCCTCGGATATGTCAGCCTTGTACGGTTCCTTCCAAAGAAGGCCAATATCCCTGCCGTTGACAAACACGTGTGCCATGTTGAATACCCGACCGAGATCCAGCTCAACTCCCGCGGGGACACGGCCCATAGTCCACATGAAGGATGTCTTGTAAGTGGCCGTCCCGGAGAAGAAGCGGAGAAACGGATCTTTGGATTCATTCCAGGCGCTAAGGCTGTCTAAGTGATAATCCCTGGCCGACCCGGGTTCAATCGCCGGAACAAAGCGGACATCCCAGGAGGATAAGGGCATAATCTCCTCATTCACAAATATTTCCTTAGGGAAAACAGCCATATCCTTTTTAGCCTTGCCCCGCAGCGTGACGAAGACGGCATCGTCCCTCTCCAGGTTGAGATCGACAAAAAGACGTCCCGCCTCAACCCGATAGGAGACATCCTCTATAGTGCCGCGGTCGGCTCTCCACACCTTTGGCTCAAAGACTTTCCGTCCCTTCCCTTCCGGGACGAAATCCCGTAAGCCCACAGAAATATGCCTTGGCCTTGAACAAATATTCGCTATCCAGTAGATTTCCCCGTCGGAAAGCTTACGGTGGACAAAGGCCACGCTGTCCGGAACGTTCACAACATCGGCGCTGATGCCTTCCCTCTCAAGAACGGATCGTATATTCCCTCCGTCCCGGAGGTCGCAGACAGGTATTCCCGCCCCGCGTATGGCTCCCACGCGGGCGGAGACCGCATCAGACATCCTCTCTATCTGGCTGTCAATCACTAATATACGATAGCTTGCCCCTGCCTTGGAGACTATACTTCCATCCTTTATCTCAAGCGCGTTCACAAGCGCGTCCCCATTCACGAAGTCATAGTTCCATCCCGCCGGGATCCCAGGCCTTTCCTGGCTGAACCTCGCCGTCGGATTTGTGTCCTCTCCGTAAAGGTAGGCGATGTCAGCCACAAAGCGGCCTTGACTGAGCATAAAGCAGCTCCTGCTGAGGTAGTCTATCCATGGCCGGGCCTCGGAAGCCCAGGTGTCGAACCTGTTGAACCACTGGCCATAAGGCCCGAGGCCGAGACCCGGCTTATAGTCTTCTGACGGCTGATGGACCGAAGTGTGGATCACAAACTTGTTAAGTCCCTCCGCCATAGCGGCGTCAGCGACAGGTTTGAGCCTGCCTGGATGGCACTGATACGCCCACCATCCATCCCACTTCCCGGGACGGCCGTTAGTGGTGAACGACTCGGCGGCACAAATGTTCTGGCCATAGATATGGGCCGTTGACGCGGATTCCCTGAGATCGGCCTCCATGTGAGGCATCGTGGCATAGACTCCTGCCCGGAAACGTACCCAAAACGCACCCTGTGGCACGTCAGCGGTCCTTTTCACCATCATTCCATCCCCGATGAAGGCACGTCTTTCCTCATGGGACTCGCTGTAACGCCTTATGCCACGAGAATGAAGAATCTCGGTGGCCAGGTCGTAGTGATTCTCAGCGAGCAGTTCCCCGAGAGTCTGACGCCAGTCGAAAAGGAAACGCTCCCTCTCCTCGTCAGTGCCGATCTTCTCTCCGGCGAGCGCGGGGAGCCATAGGGCCAACGGATATCCCCTCCTCTTCTCAAACTCTTCCTCCATCCTCAAGGTCCATGTTCCCTTTCCGGACTCGTAACTGTCAATGTCGACGTAGCTTATCGCGCCAGAACCAAGGCCGCGGCCAAGCGCCTCCCCGTACAACCCAAGATAGTTTTCCCAATACCGGCTCACGGCCCCAGAGTCAAGTTTGTCAACCTCAAGGCCTGTGGCCTCTGGCGGGGCCGGACCGTTAGTGGTTCCTATCAAGGAATACGCGAACCTGTAGACAGTCCATTCTCCTTCAGGGGCGTTCCAGTCAAGTATCCCTTCGCTATAATAGGAAGAAATGTCCTCGACCACAGGAGCTGATCCCTGCCTGACCGCCAGGACCCGTATTTCCTTAAGATAGTCCCGGACTATCCCATCCTGCTCCGGAACCGCGTGGAAAAGACCTGACGAGACTGCCTTACATGGCAACGGGAGAACCCCGTGGAAATGGCCGCGGACGGGAGTCTCGCTCCACATCAGCTTCTTCTGGGCGTCATCCTCGCCCACCCAGGGGCCTCCGGTAAGGCTCCAGCCGGGAGAACTGGCGATGCCGACATCCAGACCAAGAGAATCCGCGAGTGTCACCGCATAGCGGAAGGCATCCTTCCAGCCTTCGCTCATGTAAGGGAGAAGGGTATCAACCACCTGAGGTGTCGAATACGCGGCATCAAACAGAAAGAATCCGGATAGGCCTATGTCATGCATCCACTGGAGATCCTTCAATATCCCCTCCTTCGTCACATTGCCGTTCATCCAATGCCACAAGGCCATCGGCCGGCTCTCGTGAGGCGGGTCAAGGAAACCAGCCTCAAGTTCCTGACGGTCTTTCACGCCACAGCAACCGGCGGCGAGGATTATTGGAAATAGGATAACAGCGATTCGGTTCATTTGATAAATATAGCAAAAAATAACTATTGGAAGAAACTCCTGTCATTCTGGACGGAAGTGAGATTATGCCCGGAAAAACGCTATCTTTGGATAAAGATTGAAAACCATGCGTATTCTGCTCAAGACCATGCTGCCGGCCATGATTATCGCCGCAGCCTGCGGGAACCCTCCCGCAGCCACCTTCGAACCTGCGAAGGATGCCCAAATCATACCCTTCCGGGGTAACGTGTTCGTCACGGCGACAAGCGGCCCCATCTACGAAGAGGCACCGAAAATCATAGACACGTACGATAGCGCGCTCAAGTCATGGAACGACCCCAAAACCGTCCTCTCACTCTATTTCCGGACCGGGGGGAAAGGCACCCTTCACCTGGCGTTCCAGTCCGATAAACCGTCCGGAACGGAGTCCAATGAATTCTCTTTCACCTGCGGCGGCCAGTCGCGGCGGGTGAAAGTCACGGAATCCGGAACCTTTGACATCGGCGATTTCCAGGTGAATGAGCCCGGATATGTCCGGGTGGACATCAAAGGAAGCTCCGCGAAGCCGGAGCGGGCCCAATTCTCCAGGATAAACCGCTTTTTCGCCAGCGGGACCGCCATATCAGGCAAACTGAACTACACCCCTGAAGACAAGTTGGAAGACAGTTACTGGTTCCGCCGCGGCCCGTCCGTGCACCTGTTCTACGAATTCCCGGATGGAGACGCCGAATGGTTCTACAATGAGGCCACAGTCCCGGAAGAAGGCTGTGTCCCGGCCACCTACTACATGCTTACAGGCTTCAGCGAAGGATACATGGGCATCCAGACACACACAGATGGCCCCAACACGATCCTCTTCTCCGTGTGGAGTCCTTACCAGACCGACAATCCCGGAGCCATCCCGGAGGACATGCGCATAAAGACCCTCCGGAAAGGGGCTGGCGTGACGGCGCGGGATTTCGGCGGGGAAGGTTCAGGCGGCCAGAGCTTCATGGAATATCCATGGAAGCCCGGAAAGACCTACGGGACACTGGTCCATGTCCATCCTGACGGAAAGGGCAACACCGAGTACACAGGCTATTTCAGGGATGAAGAAGGACAGTGGCACCTTCTCGCCTCCTTCAGCCGGCCACACACAGACACATGGTACAAGGGAGCCTATTCCTTTCTGGAATGCTTCGACCCCAACACGAGCTTCCTCACCCGCAGCGTACATTTTGGCAACCAGTGGGTCAGGATGACCGACGGAACCTGGAAAGAGGCGACCTCGGCCCGCTTCTCCTGCGACAACACCGGCAGGAGCGGCATGCGCGGAGACATGTACGGTGCCTCTGACGGATCCTCCTTCATCCTGAAGAACTGCGGGTTCTTCAACGAACAGACTGAATACGGCACTGCCTTTAAGCGCGTCGGCGGCGGCGCCGCTCCAGAGATTGACCTGGAATCTTTGGAGAATCTTTAAGCCGTGTTGTAACAATCGGTATCACCCCTGGGGGCAACCGCTAAGCGGTGGGGGTAGACGGGACCGCAAAAGGGGGTGACCAAAAAGTCAAGTTGACTTAGAAGCTGTTTTGAAATTATACAAAAAATTTGTTAAGCATGATCTGGACGCAGGCCAGCTGGATAAGAGACACAACCTTGCCTTGTCCATTTCAGTATCATTCTTGACGCGAAGATAAGCAATATGGGGAACAATTGCTATCTTTACCGGGGTGATAGAAAACCTGCTTTTGTTCCATGTGGATTTTCAAGACTGTACTCACTGCGATAGCAGCGCTTATCATAGCCTGTTTCCTCCTCTGTCTCCTCATTCCAAGGTCCAGGAGGTACTTCTTGTATACAGTTCGCTATTTCCTTAAGGACGACATACAGGAGTTATTGGCGGATTATATTCCCACCAAGGACAGGAAGGTCCCGTCCTGGAAGTTCTTGTCGATGGCGATTATTGTCTCGTTGATAGCCTTTGTGCTGATTGTACTAATATGTATAATCTTCCCTCTGCCTTGCATCACCAGATCGATTAAGGATCCTGAATCGGTCGAGTATTTTATCAACACTGAAAAAGGCATTCCTACGCCAATTCCAGGGATGCGAGAAATGACCCCGGAAGAGATCGAGGCCAAACGGAAGGCTTATCAGGAGTTGCTTTACTCCACACAGTTCGACGTCCCCCGTGAAGACCTGGGATATGTCCCCTCGAAAAAAGAGATCATTTTCTATTCCCCGGAGCCGGCATCGGGGGAAGAGAGAGAGATCGCCGCGAACCTAAGACAAATAAAGAAACTATTCAAAAAAAAGGAAGGGTACCGTTTTTTCTTCCTACCTGAGGTCAACCGGCAGTTAAGCGACTCTGAAGGCCAGGCGATGATGGAATACTATGATCCGCGTCCGGACAAGAAGAGAACTGACCAGACACCCGCCCTTACATATCAAGATATTAAAGAGGCTCTTTGTTTACCGGAGAAGGTAGACGCTCCCTGCCTGATAAGATGCAAGGACCTGGATGATGATCATGCGGTATTCTCCTTCTGGAAAATGCCTCTTCCAGGGAAAGAGAACCTCCTTGACTGGATAAAGGGCTATTTAAGCAAGGTGGGCGATAGCTGCCGGTACAGCACGATACCTGAGAAGCAGCTTAAACACTACCTGGACACCCTTCCCGCCGACGAACGCTTTAAAGAAGACATTATTCTGATCGGCAAAGAGATCCGGGAGCGTATCGAGAAACTCCGCTCGATAGGACTAACCTCTATGGCGATCAAGAAACTTATCGGCGATGACTCTGATAAGCCCGGGAAATTGCTCATAGATAAGCGGAACCGTCTGATACTCACAGATTACGGAAACAAGGAGATCAAGCTTTCGCCGCTCCACAAGGCGGTCTACTTCCTGTTCCTCAGACATCCGGAAGGTATCTTCTTCAAAGACCTTGGCAACTATAGGGAGGAACTCGCCTCCATTTACGGGGAGATAACGGGACGGGAAGACAAAAGGGCTGTCGCGGATAGCATCAGCAAACTCACAGATCCCTTTGACAACTCCATCAACGAGAAATGTGCCCGCATCAAAAACGCCTTTGTCTCTGAGTTCCGCGAGGAGGTAGCCCAATGGTACTTTATCGACGGATCAAAGGGTGAGAAGAAGGGCATCAAATTACCCCGAGAATTAGTTACCTGGGAAATCAAGGACTAAAAAACCGCAAGGCTTGCGGTTTTTTTTATGTCCGGACATTGTCCGGTATCTTTGTGTCGACGTCGGAGATCCGGCCGTGTCAATCTTATTATCAATAACTATTATGGAACCAATTATCGAACAAAGAGTAAATGAGTTATTAGACAGTATGACCACTATCGAGAATCACATCGAAGAAGTCTCGAAATGGCTTAATGACAACCAGAGGAAAGCCCCGAACGGGAGGTCTTTCGGGGATGTCTTGACTACAGCGTTATTGGGCGGCGGCCTGATTGGGATGGCTCTCAACAGGAAAATACGCACCAGAAAACAGAGCGAACTAATCATCTACGATGGAATGACCGCCGACGGCATAGGACAGGATATTGTCGATCAGCTCACCAAACTCGTCGACTGCCAATGTGAGATCCAAAGTCTAATCGAAAAGGAAGATGAGCGCTATTACGGATACGCGGATCGCGTTTTCCGGCACTGTTTTAAATACTATATGGCCTGGCTGACATTCACGTCATATTACAGTATGAGCCATAAGACGGAATTTGAGGGTGAGAAGATGACATTGGAAAAAAAGGTCCGCATACAGTGCTTCAGGCAGTTCCAGCGCCTGGATCTTGATGGGAAGACAAGGAAAGAAGCGGAAAAACAATTCAGATAGCCGATATGCCATCCGACAGCCACAACAACCTTATCGAGTCTCTCCGCTCCGCTTGGGAATCCCTTGACGCGGGCCTTATGGAACCCCTTCTAGCCGACGACCTTCACTACTACTCCTGGTGGGCTTTAGTTGAGATGAACAGCAAAGAGGAATACCTGTCATACATCAGGGAACGATTCCAGGCGTACAAAACCCGAGGGACCAGGATCATCGTGAAACTTGGAGTCAACAAGAACGACGGGGAATATGCGGTGGCCATCCAGATTGAGGAAGACCTACCGTACCTGATCCGCGTCAAAGAGAATGGAGGAAAGATTCAGGAGATGTGGATACAGCCCGTAGAATAATCACAAGAACAATAACTCACAACTCATTATGTCAACAATCTATCACATCGACAACCCTGCGCCCGAGAACGGACACGTGACACCCTTCGTGGTGTCCTTTGAGGACCATTTTAAGGCGCTGTCGCTTCCCGCCATCGATTTCGGGTGCGGGGATGAGGCCCTGACTTTTATCATTGACTCCGGGAGCGACGTCTGCTACATCAACAGGACAACCGCCGGTCGGCTCGGCCTGAAGATCGGGCGCGAGGAGACCGAGGAAGGGAAAGAGAGGGTGATTGGGACAGGCAACGGTATTGCCAAGTCATCCGGTGAGTCCTGCGAGGCGGTCCTATCACTCGACAACTACAAGTTCAACGTCCGTTTTCTTGTCGAGGACTTCGACTCGCTGGCGGCGTTCCTTAAGAACAACGGCGGTGTCACTGTCCACGGGATCCTCGGAACCAACTTCTTGGCCAGCAACAACTGGCAAATTGACTTTATGCACAAAGTCGCCTACCCGGTATTCAAATTAAATTGACAAGAGATAATGCTCA
The DNA here is from genome assembly GCA_017478125.1 of Bacteroidales bacterium. Classification (GTDB taxonomy): domain Bacteria; phylum Bacteroidota; class Bacteroidia; order Bacteroidales; family UBA932; genus Cryptobacteroides. The sequence goes on from JAFVED010000153.1 coordinate 10,774, forward strand.
TTTCACCGAATATTCCGGAATACAAGGAGATGCCGGATCTGTCATTCTGTCTGAAAGCTTGAGATAGTTACCATATTAATACCGATTATCACAATGACACACAATCCTTTATCGCTCGAATCGATTCTTGACACGATCAGCCGAAACGGTTTTTCCCCGGAACTGGTTGACACTTACCATAATGGGACACGGACAATAAAGTTCAGGCGCGGACCTTTGTTATACCGTGTTGATCCAACGAACCCTCCGGTTCTTCTTATGGTGACCGCATGCCAAATGGATAGCGCTACAGATAAGGCGGATCTTCTTTTATGGGTCGCCAATGAGATCAACGGCTCGCTTCAAGGCTGCAAGGTGATTTTCTTAGAGCCTCTCTCTATAATGTGTTTCCAGGTGGAGGTAATCTGCCCCACCAACGAGTTCTTCAGGAATAATTTCGGGATTCTTATGAAGATTATTGATACCACTATTGACCATTTCCTAGAAACTTACGATATTCTAAAGGATAAGGATAAGAAGATCCTGGGAGAGTTCACGAAAGCATTGGATTCGGGGGCACAAAGCCAATTGCCTCCCAAGAGACCGTTCCAGCGAAGAAAACCTGCCGGACGCATATGAATGGCCATTATTGGGCTTTGAAGAAGATGGACCACGAGACAAGAAAAGGTAACAGAACAATATGAGCACAAACAAGGAAAAATTCATCGAGATGCTCTCGAGTACAGGCCGCAAAGGGATTGACAAGGTCCTGAGGAGACTGGAGGATTTGGGATTCCACGAGGCTCCGGCGTCTACAAAGTTTCATCTGTCCCGAAAGGGAGGGCTTCTCGAGCACTCCCTGAATGTGTATGAGGCCGCCTTGGGCCTCCGTGAGCAAGCCATCCGGATGAGGCCGGAGCTGGAGGAAGAGCTTCCATTGGACAGCGTCGCCATCTGCTCGCTCCTTCACGACACGTGCAAGGCGGACATCTATGTGGAATCCGTTTTGAGCAGGAAGAAGCCTGACGGTTACTGGGAGAAGTACCTTGGTTACACAACCGATTACAATGCCGGATTTCCGCTCGGGCATGGAGAGAAATCGGTGATCATGCTGCTTTCCTGGGGCTTGGAGCTCAGGCCTGAGGAGATGATGGCCATCCGCTGGCATATGACAGCCTGGGATCTGCCAATGCAAAGCCCGGAGCATAAGGAGAGCCTTAACGCCGCAAAGGCCAAGACCCCGCTTGTCTCGCTCATCCAGCTGGCGGACGGGATGGCGACCGGACTGATGGAAAGATAGGAGAGAGAAGATGGACCACGAGACCAGAAAAGAGATCGTCCATCCGGAGGCGAGAATAAAGGAACTTGAGACAAGGCTGGCGATATCGTCGATGCCTGAGGTGGTCTCGGCTCTGATCGAGGACCTCCAGTTGATTCCGGACACCGAGGAGGATGACAAGGTTACCCTGGCGATGATGGAGGAGTTCATCAAGGACATGGGTTACCAGACCAGAAGCCGTCCGGAATATAACTCCATCATATTCACCGATATGTTCCAGGACTATGCGCTGAACATCCTGGAGGACGGCCCCGCCATCCAATTGAGTCTCTACGTGGATGTCAATCCTGACGCCGACCTGAACATGATCAGTCTGATCATATCAACTCGGGACCTCAGCGTTGACATCAGGCTCGACCAGGAGAAGGACATGATAGTGTTCAGTCTCCAGTCCACCAGGCTGAAGCCGGACACATACAGGGACAGCATAAGGTTCTTCATCCGCCTCCTGGAAGACTCCGATAGAAGGCTGCAATCACTCTACGCCGGCTCCTACGCCGCGAAAAAGGAGAGCTTCGGCAAGGTGGTACATTCATAACAATCAAATATGAAAATGAGACATTTAGCATCACGTCTTGTGGTTCTTGCCCTGTTGCTCTCAATGATACAGGGATGCCATCGA
>JAFVED010000154.1 GCA_017478125.1 Bacteroidales bacterium
GCGAGTTCTGTCTTGGCGTTGGCATAGTCGTTCTGCCACATGTAGCCCTTGCCCTTGAAAGCGTAGCAGGCTTCCTTGCTCCAACGGCCTCCGATAGCCCTCTGGCCTCCGAGGCCCGCCTTGGTGGGAAGGTCGGCGGCGGCCTCCTCGAACTGATCCATGATCCAGGTCCAACTCTCCTCGGCGGGAGTGTTGCTCGGAGTGAAGGAATACTCGATGCCATCAAGAGTATGTGGCACTAGGGGGGCGCTGCCCCACAACTGGGTGAGGTGCATCATCGCCCAGGCGCGCCAAGCCTTGGCCTCGGCTATGACCCTCTTCCGCTCGGGAGAGCCGTCATTGAGCTTCTCGACGATCATGTTGGACTTATAGATAATCCTGTAGAAACGCCTGTACATCGTCATGTACTGACTGGTCTGGGCGGTGTCGTTGAATCGGGACATCAACTGGTAATTGGTACCGTCACTCGGACCGTTTCCGCCGGGCCAGGCGTCACCGACCTTGGCGGCGCAAGTGGCGATCAGGTCCACACCCCAGTCTCCCATTGTGAGGTATTTGACCTCGCAGAAGATCTGGGAGATAAGTTCGTCCGCGGTGAGGTCATCCGCATTGGCATAAGTCGCGTCCACAGGGATGACTCCGTGCTGGTCGATGTCCAGGAGACTCTGGTCGCAGGAGAAGAACACTAACGCCGCCGCGATGACGCTTGCTATAATAGAGATCTTTTTCATATTCGGAAATAGTTTAGAATGAAAGATTTACTCCAAGGGTCAAAGCCTTCGGTGAAGGAATGTTACCCGAATCGATACCCATGGCGGGATCCTTTACGATGTCGTTTCCGACGCCTACATTCTCAGGATCCATTCCCACGTACTTGGTGAAGCAGAACCAGTTGTCAAGCGAGGCGAAAACCCTCAGGCTTGAGACGGCGATCTTCTTGAGGAGATTCTGAGGGACAGTGTAGCCCAACGAGATTTGCTTGATCTTGAAGAATGATCCGTCGAACAGGAGCATAGAGGAGGAACTGAAGAACTGGTCTCCATTGGCGTCAGGTGTAGGGTAGGTCGCCCCCGCTCCCTTGGCGGCGTATGAATCGGTCCAGAGGACGGCAGGCTTGTTGGAAAGGGGAATCGGCGAGTTGAAGAACAACTTGTTGCCCGCCGCACCGCTTCCGAACACAGTCAGGTCGAAATTTTTCCAGGAAGCCGATAAGTTGATTCCGTACAGGACCTTGGGAATAGGAGTCCCGAGGGTGACGCGGTCCGCGGCGTTGATCGTGCCGTTGCCGTCAATATCCTCGTACTGGGCGGCTCCGTCCGAGCCGACACCGATGTAATTGTAGCCCCAGTAACTCCAGACAGGCTGGCCTTCCTCGAAGTAGACAAGACCCGACTTGTTGATACGGTCCTGTCCTCCTGTGCTCTTCACAAGGTTGTGGAGTGTGGAGAAGTTGCCGGTCAGAGAGTAACTGAAATCTCCGATGGTGTCTCTCCATCCAAGTTCAAGTTCGAGGCCGCTGTTGTTGACAAGACCGACATTGCGGGTCACCGAGGTGGTTCCCGACGCGACTGGTGAGGTCATGCTGATCAGTTGTCCGTCAGTGTCCTTGTTGTAATAGTCGGCCGTGAAGAGCAGGCGGTTCTGGAGGAAACGGAGGTCAAGTCCCACGTCGAACTGCTTGGATCTCTCCCAGCGTAGAGAAGGGTTGGCCAAGACCGATGAGGGGGTGATGGTTCCGATGATCTGTCCGTTGATCGGATAGTAGTCATTGGTTGAGAGGGAAGACGCGTAGGCGTAATTTCCGAGGACGTTGATGTTACCGTTGATACCGTAGGAAGCGCGGAGTTTCGCGAACGATACAACGTCTTTGAGAGGTTCCATGAAGGACTCATTGGAAATGATCCAGCCAACTGAGACTGAAGGGAAGTAGCCCCAGCGTGATTCCTTGGCGAGATAGGAAGAGTCGAACGCGTCGGCTCGGAATGTCGCCTGGATGTTGTAGCGGTTGTCGAAGGTGTAACCCAGACGACCGAAGTAGGAGATAGACCGGTTGAGGCTCTCCTGTCCGCCTACACCGTCAGAAGCTCCGGCGGTGGAGTAATCCATGTGGTGGAAATTGTCAGCGTAGTTCGTGATCTCATCGGTCGAGGCGCTGGTGAAGTTCGACCACTGGTTGCGGTAGGACATACCGGCCATGGCAGCTATCGCGTGTTTCTCCCCGAGGGTCTTGTTGAAATTCACAAAGTTCTCCCAGTCGTATGATCTGTTGATGGATGTGTTAGTCCTGAACTCAATCTTGGTCCTTGGAGTGACCGAGAACCACACGGGAACCCCGTAATACTGATAATACGCCGAGCCGAGGTTGTATCCGAGGCGGCTGGTGAACACCAGTCCGTCAACCGGTTTGAAGTTGATGGCGGTGGTTCCGCGCACATTCAGCCTCTTGCGCTGGAGATCCTGGCTGTAGTACCAGGTGAGCGGGCTGGTGCGGTCGGCGATGATGCCGGGGATGGCGACATAGTCGCCGTTCTCGTTCTTCATGAACACATCGTCACCGTTGGCGGCGATCAGTCCTTGCATGTATGAGGGGAGGTTTCCGGCAGGATAGAAAGCCGGAGTGGTCGGGTCGTACAAGTAAGGCGAGTTGTACTGGGCCTTGTTGATATCACCTTGTGTGTCAGAGGAATTCGAGGTCTCGATGGAGTTGTTTGTGACAATCTGGAGCCATGGCTTGATCCAGTAGTCGGCGTTGACCTGGTAGGTCAGGCGTTTGAGGTAATCCTTGTCGCCGTAGTACATGCCTTCATTGTCAAGGTAAGAGACGGCTGTGTAGAGGGAACCCTTGTCGTTGCCGGCCTCGAAGCCTACAGTATGCCTCATGATCGTACCCTTGTCGCCGTACAGGACATCGAACCAGTCGGTGTCGGAGCCGTTCCAGTAGGTATCGATCAGGGTGCCGTTGCCCGAGGCTCTCTGATAGTCAGCATATTGCTGGGCGTTCATGACTTCGGCCTTCTTGCCGAGTTTGTTGATGCCATAAGTGAAATCGTAGAAGACCCTTCCGTTTCCCTTGCCTTGCTTGGTCGTGATGAGGACAACACCGTTTCCTGCCTCGGCACCGTAGATGGCCGCTGAGGCACCGTCCTTCAGGACTTCCATGGAC
>JAFVED010000155.1 GCA_017478125.1 Bacteroidales bacterium
CTGGGTAAGGAACACGTCCTTGAGGACACCCATCATGACAGGCCTGTCGATGTTTTTCTCTTCCTTGAAGTCCTTGAAGGCGTCAATGAGAGTTATAACGTCTTTCTTTTCCATAATCTATAATTGCTATTTCTTGAATTCCACCAATGGGGTCACTGAGTTGACCGATCCGAAGCCAATCCGTTCCTCACGCTCGACAGTGATCTTTTTTTTCTTCCCTTCCGGGAGTTCCCTGGCCGTGTAGCGGACACTTATGCCGTCGCTGTCAGCCCCTGTCAACACACCTGTCAGTTTCCTTCCGCCTTTCAGGAGGACGACGACCTGTGAGCCGACCGCTTTCACATACTGGCCGTGGACCTTGAACGGCTGGTCCAGACCGGCGGATGAGACTGTCAATGAGTAATCCTCGGTATCTTTGTCAAAAGCCGCTAGGAACACATCGTTCAGGGCCACACAATCCTCGAGATCCACGTCTCCGGCCTCTTTCTCTATCGTGACCGTCACATCGTTGTCCTTGCTGAGGGTGACATCCACGATGAAGCATCCGCGCTCCTTGACGGCGGGCTCCATAGCCTCCAATATCAATCTTTTATCCATACTCGTAAAACAAAAGATAGGAGACGCCGGACGTCACCTATCTCTCACATCGACGCAAAGGTAATGATAATTTGAGTAAAATGAAAATAAAATGATTAACTTTGTGAAAGTTTTTAAAGCGTTAAAGGTGGCAAGAATAGAATTCACGGCAAAGCAGCTGGCCCAGGTGTTGGGGGGGACGGTGGAAGGAGATCCCCAGGCGAAGGTGACATCATTCGCGAAGATCGAGCATGGAAAAAGCGGACAGCTTTGTTTCTACGCCAACCCAAAGTACGAGAGATACGTCTACTCCTGTAAAGCTAGTATCTTGCTGGTAAACAAGGATTTCCAGCCTAAGGAGCCAGTTTCTCCCACCCTTGTCAAGGTGGAAGACGCCTACAAGTCGCTCGCGGATCTCCTGAAATATGCCGCCACGCAGAAGCGCACGGACAGGAGACACCGTGGGTTCCGTTCTTCCTGGTTCCTCACCAGCAAGTTCGGGAAGAAAGTCTATCTCGGCAGCCACTCATACGTGGGACATCACGCCAGGATCGGCGACTATACCAAGATCTATGAGAATGTCTATGTCGGAGACAACACCGTTGTCGGCAGACACTGTATAATCTATCCCGGAGTCGTGATTTATCCCGGGATGGTGATCGGGGACAATGTCATCATCCATGCCAACGCCGTGATCGGGTCCGATGGTTTCGGCAACGCCCCCCTTCCTGACGGGACGTGGGAGAAGATCGAGCATATCGGCAATGTGATCATCGGCGACAATGTCGAGATCGGCGCCGGAACGACCATAGACAGGTCCGAGATGGAGTCCACGATTATCGGTAACGGGGTCAAGATAGACAACCTTTGCCAGATAGCTCATAACGTGCAGATCGGGGACAATACCGTGATGGCGGCCCAGTGCGGTATCGCCGGGTCTACCAAGATCGGGAAGAACTGCATCCTCGCCGGCCAGGTCGGCATAGCCGGTCATCTGGAGATCGCCGACAACACGACGTTCGGAGCCCAGGCGGGGGTGATAGGAAGCGTGAGAGAACCAGGACAGACATTGCTTGGCTCTCCGGCCATCAATTTCAAGAATTACATGCGCAGCTACGCTGTCTTCCGCCGTCAAGGCAAGGAGTGATTTTTACGGACTGCTTTTTGCAGTATATTATTGCCGCAAAGATTTTTTATGACCAGACTCAGACAAAGGACCCTTTCACTCGGACTCGAGTTCCAAGGCAAAGGCCTTCATACAGGCAAGACAGCCCATATGGTTTTGCGTCCGGCTCCTGAGGGAACCGGTATACTTTTCCATAGGGTGGATCTCGGGCCAGGGGCTTTTGTAAGAGCCCTGGCGGAGAACGTGTCTTCCACAGAGCGGAGCACCACGATCTCAGAGGGAGATGTTTCCGTATCCACGATAGAGCATCTCATGTCGGCGTTGTCCGGTTTGGGTGTGGATAATGCCCTTGTCGAGATAGACAATGTGGAGGTGCCCATCCTTGATGGCAGTGCCCTCCCTTTCGTTGAGGCGATTCTCGGCTCGGGTCTCGCGGTGCAGGAATCCTGCAAAAGCTATGTCACGGTCCCGGAAGTGGTAGAGGTGAAGGATGAGAATACTGGTTCATACATCAGGGTTTCCCCGTCGGAGACTCCGTCCATCCACCTGACTGTGGATTTCGGGTCCAGGGTCCTCGGGGTTCAGGAAGCGTTTTGGGACGAGTGCACCGACTATGCCACCGAGCTTGCCCCGTGCAGGACTTTCGTGTTTTTCCACGAGATAGAGTATCTCTTTCAGAATAACCTCGTGAAAGGAGGGGATGTCGAGAACGCGATAGTGATCGTCGAGCATCCTGTCAGTGAGGAGCAGGTCGGCAGGTTGTCTTCACTGTTCAATGTCCCCAAGTTGGCGATCAACGACAACGGCTACCTCAATAACCTCCGGCTTCGTTTTCCGGACGAGTGTGGAAGACATAAACTACTCGATCTTATTGGCGACCTCGCGCTCTCCGGCGGGCGGCTCAAGGCCAAGGTCGAGGCTTTCAAACCCGGTCACTCCATCAACACCAGGATGGCCAAGGCGATCCGGGAGCTAACCCAGAATAATGGATAAAAAAGATAAGGATGAATAATATCTCACCACTCGCTTCGGTCAGTCCGAAAGCCAAATTGGGCGACAATATCGAGATCGGGCCTTTCGCGTTCGTTGATGATGATGTGGAGATCGGCGACGGATGCAAGATTTTCCCTCATGCCACCATATTCCAGTACGTCAAGATGGGCGAGAACTGCCAGATATATCCCGGAGCTGTCGTAGGCGCTGTCCCTCAGGATCTTAAGTTCGAGGGCGAGGTGACCTCGGTTGAGCTGGGCAACAACGTCACCGTGCGTGAGTGTGCCACTATCAATCGCGGCACGAAAGCCAGCGGCAAATTCGTCACCAAGGTCGGTAACGACACCCTGATAATGTCCTACTCTCACGTCGCTCACGACTGTGTCATTGGAAGCCATTGTATCCTTGTGAGTTACGTTGGGCTTGCGGGTGAGACGGAGGTCGATGACTGGGCTATTATCGGCGGCGGATCCAAAGCGCACCAGTTCTCGAAGGTCGGTTGCCACGCCATGGTCGGAGGTATGTCCAGGATCAACAAGGATGTCCCTCCTTACGCGTTATGTGGACACGATCCATTGAGCTATGTCGGCGTGAATATCGTCGGCCTGCGCCGCAGGGGCTTTTCATCGGACTCAATCCGCTCTATCAAGGATATTTACGACATGATCTACTATTCGGGTCTTAATATCTCGGACGGCTGCGCCAAGGTCGAGGCGGGTTTCCCGCAGAGCGAGGAAAGGGACACGATTCTCGATTTCATCAGGAACTCTAAGCGAGGCATCATCCGCGCGAGCGATCCTAACGACAGGACTGCTGTAGAGTAGGAAATAATCCATGCTGCTGGGCATAGCCTATTTCCCTCCGGTCAGTTATTTCGCGCTGATAGCCAAAGGAATGGTTCTTTCTCCGGAAGGCTCCATTCCTTCCGTCGTTTATATTGAGGCCAAGGAGAACTACCAGAAACAATCCTGGCGTAACCGTTGCCGGATCTACGCGGCCGGCGGCCCGGCGTACCTGAATTTCCCGGTTGTCCACGAGGGAACCCATGAGCTGCCCATTACCGGGATCAGGGTCGATTACTCAACCCCCTGGGTCCTGAAGACGAAAAGGGCCATCACCTCAGCCTATGAGTCCTCGGCTTATTTTGACCACTACAAAGACGATCTGTTCGGGATCCTGGATTCTCATCCCGAGACGCTTTTTGAGTTGGATCTCAGGATCATACGCTTTTTCCTCTCGAAGACCGGCCTCCTGGCCGACATCCGCCTCACGGACGAGTATCACGCGCCTTCCTTCCCTGGTGTCTATGTGGAGGATTACCGTGAGGTGCTCCACCCGAAGCGCCCTAACACCGTGTTGAGAGACCTGGGACTGGAAAAACCGTACTTCCAGGTCTTTGCCCGGAAGTACGGTTTCATCCCAGATCTGTCTATTATGGACCTTCTGTTCAATGAAGGCCCCGACTCGATCCTTTATCTTAAAACCTCCAGCCGAGAGTGGCGGTGATGTCGTACCTCTCTCTCTTGGTGAGGATCATCGGGGAAGCGACATCGCTGAGATAATCGGCATAAGGGGAGATAAACTCGTCCGAGAAAGCCGAATACCTGGCGGCCAGGTCGGCGAAGAACGATCCTTTTGAAGAGTAACCCACACCGACAGAGATGATGTGGAGCTTGTCATTCAGGGTCACGCCACCATTGTATTCGGGAGTTATGGTGAAGTTGTATCCGGCCCTCACCGCGAACTCGGGGACAGGTTTGACCTCGGCTCCGATCCTGACACTGTGGGACTTGCCCATGTGGTCGGCGATGTCTTGGTTGACCTCATCGAATGTGTCGCTCCAACCATCCTCCCGGTCCTTGAACTTCATGGTTTTATAATCCGTCAGCTCATAATCCACGCTCAAGAGTCCCATCCCCATAAAGGTGTATGCCAGGCCGGCGTTCGCCCTGTACGGGGTGGTGAGCCGGTACGAGAAATTACCTTCCGGGGAAGTAGCGCTGCCGTTGAATGAGGAGTTCTGGTAGTTGACGTCGGTAGACTGGCGCCAGATCTCGTCGATGAACAGGGTCGTGGGAGTCTGGATGGCGGCTCCGATCCTGAGACCCTCGGCGGGCAGGGCGATGAAGCCGATCTTGCCATATACCCCGGCCCCGTCAGCCGAATAAGAGTAGCGGGTGCGGTAGTCACTGAAATACGTGGTGGCTTCATCATAGTCGATACGGAAATCAGAGGGATCCACGGCGGCCTCTTTGAAATACTCGTCGTAATTGTAGTTAAGGCTCGTGATTCCGAGGTTGAAACCGAGGAAGAACTTGTCAGTGAAGTTGAATCCCAGGTTCAGGATGGCGTCGGTCTTCCCTCCGGTGACCTTCCTTCCGAAAGACTGGTTAAGGGGACCTCCGAGGAATATGTCATATATATAGTTGCCATACTGGTCTTTTTCGGACGTCTGGATGAAACCCTCCGTGGCGGCGATGTACCTGTAGTAATAGTCTGGATCGTTGGCATCTCCATAGTTGGCTATGGAGCCGGCCTGGGCGTTGGTGATCACATTCCAAGGGGTATAGTATCCTCGGTCATCGGCATTCTCATAAGGATGGCGCCAATCGTCGATCGACTGGCCGGAGCCGTTGAGGTAGCCGTTGAGGAAGTCGATGTCATAACCGTCCGCCGAGACAGCCATCGAGCTTTGGTAGCTCGTCTTGTCGTTTTTCCCGCCTGCCATCATCTGGCCGGTGTAGTTATTCACGCTGTTGACCACGAAACCGTAGGTCACACCTTTGAGACCTCTTCTCCTGCCTGTCTTGAAATTGACTGTGGCGCCGATGTTGGGCATCGTGAATCTCGACAAGTTCCTGTTGATCTCTCCGGTGTATGTGTCAGTCCCGTTCACAGGGTAGGCGCTCCATGATGAGTTCATCGAGCTGATGGTCACATTGGGAGTAATGGTGAACTGGGAATAGTTGTACACCGCGGAGCCGGCGGGATTGATCCCCACTGAGCCAAGATCACCTCCGACAGCTGTCATGGCATTACCCATTCCCATTGAGCGTGCGGTCCCATAATAGTTGTTCTGGCTGAATGTCAGGGCGTCGTACATGGTTTGCGCTCCCGCTGTGACAGCGGTAAGCAGGAGTGATATGGCGATAAAAGTCTTTTTCATTTTTGTTGGATTTTGATAGTTTAAATCAGGAAAAACAGCTGACGTCAGGTATGGAAAGGTTATCTCCTTCCGCCTCCTCCGGAGCTCCTGCCGGCGGACGAGCTTCCACCTCCGCTGTAACCTCCCCCAGAGGAGCCGCCGCTATATCCTCCGGAACTCCTGGAGCTGCTTCCGGACGAGTAGCTTCCTCCGGAGGAACTCCTTGTGTAGCTGCCGGAGCTTGAGGAACGGGTGGAAGATGAGGAGGACCTGTAGCTTCCTCCGGAAGAACTGCCGCTGGAGCGGCTCACGCCGGAAGAGGAAGTGGAGGGTCTGCTGTATGTGGCCGAGCCGGATGATGAGCGGCTGGAAACGGAGCCTGAGGTGCCGTATGTGGCTCTGGAAGAGCCGCTGGCGGCGGTACTGACGCCACTCCTTGTTCCGGTGGCGGAGGACCTTACAGCCTGGCCGGAATTAGGCCTGGCTGTCCTGGCGACGGACGAGATGGATGATCTTGACGCGCTCCCGGACACGCTTGAGGCCCTGGTGGCTGTGGAAGCCCTGGTGCCGGACACCCCTGTCCTTGAGCGGGTCATAGAGGAACTCCTGACACCGGCGGACCTTGAGGAAGATCCGAGCCCGCTTCTGGTGGTTGATCCGGTCGTGGCGATTCTCGGTCTGTAGACCCTGTCGCCACCACCGATACCGCCCCAGTGGGGACCATGGCCATGACCCAACCCATAATGATGGTATGAGTATCCGCCGTACCATCCATAATGAGGACCATACCAGCCTCCGTAATACCATGGATCATAGTACCATGGATCGTAGAACCAGGGGTCATACCACCCGCCGTACCAACCGATGTGGTAGTAGGGGCGATAGTACCATGGGTCGTACCAGCCCCCGTAATACCATGGATTGGCTCCCCAGTAAAGGGGAGAATAGTAAGGGCGATACCATGAGTACCAGGAGGAGGCGTACCAAGGCTGGTATGCCGCCCATGTGTCCCAGCTGTTGTCGTACAGGTAGACGGACGTGATGTTGTCACTCTTGTTGAAATCTATTTTCGCGACCTTGTTGTTGGGGATGAACAGGGTGTCGACCTTCTCTCCGCTCTTCATGAAGATCGGGGAGTTTTTTGTCTTGGCGACCAGCAGGTCGGTCTCTTCCTGGAGGTCGGCCGTAGATGCCATTTCTGTCGCTGTCGCGTCAGATGTATAGTAGATCCCGTCCTGATACCTCTGCCCTGAGGTGTCAGTGGCGTACCGAGCCGCCGAGCCGCAGGAAACCAGGGCCAGGAGCGCTGAGAAGTAAAGCAATACGCGTGTTTTCATTTTTGAATCTCCTATAATTTGACAATAAATTCGTAACTTCGCTACCGCTTCGCGGGACGGTATTGTTTTATTAATGTTTCACAATAAACAAAATCCGTACCGGATGTTTTTTTGTACAATATTAATAATAATCGGCAAGAACCGCAAACTATTATTTTATTCTGATATGGCTAAGGACGTGACAAAAAGGTCAGAGAATTATTCTCAATGGTACAATGATCTGGTCGTGAAGGCTGATTTGGCGGAACAGTCGCCAGTCAGGGGATGCATGGTGATCAAACCTTATGGCTACGCTATCTGGGAGAAAATGCAAAGGGCTCTGGATGATATGTTCAAGGAGACCGGCGCGGTCAACGCCTATTTCCCCCTGTTCATCCCCAAATCGTTCTTCAGCAAGGAGGCTGAGCATGTCGCCGGATTCGCCAAGGAATGCGCCGTGGTGACCCATCACAGGCTTATGAACGACCCTGACGGGAAGGGTGTCGTGGTGGATCCCGAGGCCAGACTGGAGGAGGAGCTGATCGTGAGGCCGACATCCGAGACCATAATCTGGAGCACATACAAGAATTGGATCAAGTCATGGAGGGATCTTCCGATAATGTGTAACCAATGGGCCAATGTCGTCCGCTGGGAGATGCGCACGAGGCTTTTCCTCCGTACCGCCGAGTTCCTATGGCAAGAGGGGCATACCGCCCACGCCACCGCCCAGGAGGCGATCGAAGAGGCCGAGAGGATGGTCGGAGTGTATGCCAAGTTCGCCAGGGAATATATGGCCCTTCCTGTGATTGTGGGACACAAGAGCCCCAACGAGCGTTTCGCCGGGGCGCTTGACACCCTCACCATCGAGGGAATGATGCAGGACGGCAAGGCTCTCCAGGCCGGCACATCCCACTTCCTCGGTCAGAATTTCGCCAAGTCCTTCGATGTCCAGTACACCGACAAGGACGGACAGATGCAGTATGTCTGGGCGACTTCCTGGGGCGTTTCCACCCGCCTGATGGGAGCCCTTGTGATGGCTCACGGGGACGACAACGGACTTGTGCTGCCTCCGAGGCTCGCGCCGATACAGGTTGTGATGGTCCCGATCTACAAGACGGACGAGGAAAGGTCCAGGATTCTCACGGAGATGGATAAACTCAAGAAAGCGCTTGAGGGTGAGGGACATACTGTGAAGATTGATGACCGGGACAACCTGCGTCCTGGCTTCAAATTCGCTGAGTGGGAGCTCAAGGGAGTCCCTGTACGACTCGCGATGGGGCCGAGAGATCTTGACGGTGGAACCGTCGAGGTCCACCGCAGGGACACTCTGGAGAAGCAGACAGTCGCTCTCGAGGGGCTTGACAAGTCAATTGCCTCATTACTGGACGACATCCAGGCTAATATCTACAGGAAAGCCTTTGATTTCAGGGCCTCCAATGTGGAGAAATGCGACAGCTGGGAAGAGTTCCAGGAAAAGATCGGTACGGGGAAGTTCCTGCTATGCCATTGGGACGGGACTCCAGAGACCGAGCAAGCCATCAAGGATGCCACCAAGGCCACAATCCGGTGCGTCCCCGTGGACAGTTTCGTGTGCGAGGAGGAGGGCAAGGACATATTCTCCGGCAAGCCCTCGAAACGGAGGGTGGTCTTCGCCATCTCTTATTAACCTGCTTATTCATTGTGCATTATCAAAATAGATTATCATGAGACTTATCTTTAAATACTCATTGTCCCTTGCTGTCGCGGTGGCTCTTTCGTGTAAGGCTTCCGCCCAGAACGACAACACAAAGAAAGACGCCCAAGCCGCCGCGGCTGAGGCCGCCAAGATGCTCGCCGACACTCCTGAGGTGGTTGTGGCGCCTCCTAAGCCGGTCTACTGGACAAACACACTCACCACTACCCTCAATTTCGCGCAGACCAGTTTCACCAGCTGGGCGGCGGGTGGAAACAACAACTACACCTTGAACTCGATCATCAGGGGAGACGCCAACTGGGCCAAGGACAAAAAGTACTGGAATAACCATCTGGAGTTCGATTACGGGTTCCTTTATTCCCAGGACAAACCTATTGTCCAGAAGAGTGTTGACAGGACTTTCATCACCAGCACATGGGGTTACAAAGTGAAGGAGAAACTGAACTACACCGCCAATTTCACATTCCTCAACCAGCTCACGAGTGGGTGGAACTATCCTACCCCTGCCGTGCAGGCCGATGAGGAGCCTACCCCTAAGCAGTGGAGGGATGCCCGTATCCTAAAGTCCGGGTTCCTGTCGCCAGCCTACGTCACGTTGGGTCTTGGTATCGCGTGGGTGCCGAGCAAGTGGCTCACTGTCAATTTCGCGCCTCTCACCGGAAGCACCACTATAGTCGGGAACGAGAAGTTGAGGAAAAACTACGGTATGGCACGCAAGGAAAAGTTCGAGGACACTGCCGCGTATCCTGACGAGAAGGACAGCGACGGAGTATATCTGATAACCGGAAAGTATTACAGGCCAGCCACTTTCGCGTTAGGAGCCCAGTTGACCTCCAATGTCAAGTTCAACGTGAACAATAAATTCAATGTCAACAGTAACCTCATCCTGTTTTCCAATTATCTGAAAGATCCCCAAAACTTCCGCGTGAACTGGGACAACACGATACTTTGGAAGCTGAGCAAGCTGTTCACGCTGAACCTCACGACGAACCTGATTTACGATGACACGGTCCTGGTCGTGGAGGATGACTACCCTAACGGCCATAAGACCGTACAGCTCAAGGAGTTCCTACAGTTCGGGTTCACATATTCATTTACCAACAAGAAATAATCTCCTTCTGTGATGCGGGGCCGTTTCGACATCTGTCTTGACGGACTGCTTTCCGGGGATGGCGGGGCGGTCCTGCTGGCTGTAAGCGGAGGGATCGACTCGATGGTTATGGCCGATCTCTTCGCCGGTTCTTCCCGCGGAGTCGATATTACAGTGGCTCATTGTAACTTCCATCTCAGGGGAAAGGACAGTGACGCGGATGAGGAGTTTGTCCGGATGTGGGCTGAGACACGGGGAGTCCCATTCCGTAAGGCCGACTTTGACACACTTGGATACGCTTCCGCCCGCGGAGTGAGTGTGGAGATGGCCGCGAGGGAGCTTCGCTACCGCTGGTTCGCTTCCCTGGCAGGGACGGAAGGGTTTTCTGCCGTGGCTGTCGCCCATAATTCTAATGACAATGCCGAGACATTGATGCTCAATTTGTTGAGGGGAACAGGCCTGAGAGGAATATGTGGAATGAGCGGGAAGTCAACTTTGCCTGGCTCCACAGTTTCCCTGATACGCCCGCTGCTTGGTTTCACCCGCGCGGAGATCCTGAGGTACGCTCTTTCGGAAGGCCTCGAGTGGCGGGAAGACCGCACCAACGCTGACTCCGCTTATAAGCGGAACATGATCAGGAATGAGATTTTCCCCCTGCTAGAGAAGATCAATCCGTCCTTCATTGATACACTTGCCGCCGACATGCGACATTTCTCACAGGTCCAGGCCATCGCCGACGATTTCGTCGCGGAAAGCCTTAAGTCTGGCGATGCCGGCATTGATGTCGGTGATTTGCTCCGGTCGCCTCATTGGGAATATCTGTTGTTCAGATTGTTGGAACCATACGGATTCAATGAGGCTGTCATCGGAGATTTGTCCATATTGCTAAAGAGCGGCAAGACCTTCAGTGGCAGGGAGTTCCGTTCCGCCACCCATATTGCCCGCACTTCCCGGAACCGGATCAGTATCTCACCGCTCATCGAAGGAGAGCCCGTGTGTGATTCCGTGGAAGTTGCCGGGCCTGGAGAGTATTCGGTGGGAGGTGCTGGATTCGTGGTGGAAACAGCTGAGATCCAGGATCTCAAGCAACCGGTCGGAACAACTGTTGTCAATATGGGATTTCCCTTTACGGTCCGTCTCTGGCGTGTCGGAGACTGGATGCGCCCGCTTGGGATGGGGGGAAGGAAGAAGAAACTTACCGACATGTTCGGCGACTTGAAATTCAGCGCCTCGCAAAAAAAGAGAGCCCTCGTCATCGCTGACGAAGGTTCCCATGTGTTCGCTTTGCTCGGTTATAGGGTCGACGCGGCGGTCGCCGTTCCATCCGGAGAGGAAGCGTCGCCCGTTATCCGTATCAGGCTTATTTGATCTCAAGCTCGAAAGGCAGACGGGCGAAAACCAGCTGGCCGTTTCCCTTTGTCCAGGTTCTCTGCCAGTCGAGCAGGGCTCTCGCTATCCCCTCGAGGGGAGTTCCCTCCAAGACATTCTCGACAATGTCCTCGGCGTTAGGATCCTTCGTGCCGAACTGGGCCATAATCTGCTGGATCATGGACAAGGGTTTGGGATATCCGGTCACATTCCAGGCGGCCACATCGGGATCTCCACCCAGCGCCGCCGCGTAGGCGATGGCGTCCTCAAGACTTCCCAGCTCGTCCACGAGGCCGATCTTCAAAGCGTCCGCCCCGGTCCAGACACGTCCCTGGGCGATCTCGTCAACTGCCTCATAGGTCATGTCCCGGCCTTCCGCCACGATATTCACGAAATTGGTGTAAATGTCATCCACATAGTCCTGCATCATGCGGGTCTCCTCCTCGTTGAATGGTCTTACCAGGGAGAGCATGTCGGAGTGTTTGTGGGAGTTAACCGGCACGACATTGACGTGGGCCACGTTCTTGACGGCCTTTCCGAACTCGGGGATGGCAGAGAAGCATCCGATTGAGCCTGTTAGTGTGGCGGCTCCTGAGAAGATGTGGTCGCAACTGTTTGAGATCCAATAACCTCCGGAAGCGGCATATGCTCCGTACGAAGCCACGACGGGCTTGACCGCCCTTGTCAAATCAATTTCTTCCTTGATCTTGCTCGCGGCCAGGACAGTCCCTCCGGGAGAATTGACCCTCAGCACCACAGCCTTGACGGTCGAGTCGGCGCGGACTTTGGCGATGATGTTGGCGAACCTGTCGCCTGAGATGTTGTTGGGATCATCCTGCTCGACGATATTTCCGTCGGCATAAATGACGGCGATCTTTTTCTTCGCCGCTGTGTTGGGTTTGACTTTCGCGGCGGCGTAGTCCTTGAACGGGATGAATTTCACATCCTTGTACTTTTCCTTGCCGGCGAGTACGGCCATCTTGTCCTTGTACCCCTCGACAGAGAGAACCTCGTCGGCGAGGTTATGCTTGACCATATCTTCGGGGAAATTGATCGACAGATTATCGATGAAGTAGTTAAGGGAGTCGACGCTAATGCCCCTGGCCTCCGCCGTCTCTTGGGCGATTGTCTCCCACATGGATCCGATCATGGCCTGGTTCTGTTCCATGTTCTCAGGGCTGGGGGCGTTGAGGATGTACATCTCTCCGGCGCTCTTGTATTTGCCGTGGCGGATGAGCTGGTAGTTGACACCAAGCCTGTCGAGCAGGTCTTTCAGGAATATCATCCTGCCGCCAAGGCCGAGCATGAAGTTGTTACCGCCATGGTGGCTGGTAGTGTAGATCTTGTCGGCGATGGAAGCGAGGTAATAACTGCCGGACGTATAAGCCTCTCCGTATGCCACAACAGCTTTGCCGCTCTTGCGGAAGCCGGAGAGCGCGGTACGTATCTCACTGATATTCGTCATGGCGGTGGAGCCATTGTCGGTCTTTAGGAGAATGAGTTTGACACCGGGATCCTCCGCCGCTTTGTGGATAGCCCTGACGGCGTCGTATAATCCCACCTGGGCGACAGCCGAACCGCTTCCAAGCCCGTCGAGGGAACCCAGTGACATTGAGGGCATGCTCTCTGTCGTCTGCTCGGTGATCACGAGAGAACTCATGTCCATCAGTAAGACGCCTTCTTTGGGAAGAGTGGGAGCTGAGCCTCCGGAACTGGCTGCTGAACCAGCCAGGGAACCTATCATCATGATGAAGAAGATGGCTTTGACGATACCCCAGACGAGCAGACCGCATAAGACGGCCAGAACCCATTTGAAAAATTCTTTTGTCCTCATATTTAATGTAGTGTTGATAATCTGTTAATGGAGCGGCATTTTGGGCGGGAGACTGTCCGCTGAGACTCCCTGGTCTGCCAAGGCACTCCGAAAATCCATGCAAGTTATTGAAAAAAAACGGAACTGGCAAGATAGTTGTGATTCCGTATATTTTTAGTATATTGCGGCAATTTAACAACAAAACTATTCACAGATGAAGAATCGTATTTCTATCCTCAAGTTATTCGGGATCGCTTTTCTTGGAGCTTCCCTGATGTTCTCCACCGGGCCGTCTGCCTCTGCCCAGATTCTGAACGACATCACCCGCCGCGCCAAGAACGCCGCGGAGACCAAGATCAAGATGGGAGCGGACAGGGCAGTCCACAACACCCTCGACAAAGCTGGCAAGGCTGTAGAGAAAGGCGCCAAGAACGCCGCCGACAACGCTTCCGCCAAGAAATCATCTTCCAGCTCCTCCAGTGTTCCGGAAGGCAGGAGCTCCGCTTCCAACGCCAAGGGAGGATCGTGGTACGTTTCCTCTGCCGGCTCGAACAAAAATGACGGAAGGTCCCCTGAGACACCCCTGAAGAATGTCCAGAAGGCTCTTGACGAGGCCAAGGAGGGGGACGTGATCATGGTCGCCGAGGGCAACTACACAGGCACCCTCGACCAGGGATTCATCGATATAACAAAATATGTGTCCCTCGTAGGCGGTTACAATGAGGACTTCTCCGAGAGGGATCCTTATGTCTACAAGACCTACATCCAGACAAACCCCAGCCATGTGTCCAAGAACGGCTCGAAGGCGGGCATCAACATCGAGGTCTCCGGAAGCCGCGCCAAGACTGTCTTGATTGACGGCTTTTCCGTGGATATGGGTGAGCAGGCCCTGTATTGCGCCGCTGATCCGACCGATCCTGTCTCGGGAACTCCCGAGGGTTGCCTCACTGGACGCAAGCTTATGGTAGGCGAGTCGCCTTCTTCCGCCAAGGTCGGCGGCGCCGCGCAGGAGCGCCGTGGCATTCACGGTCATGTGGAGGGTCATCTCGTGATCCGCAACTGCGTCATCGCCAATGCCTATTTCTATGGCATCCAGGTAATGAGCAAGGGTGGAAAGTGGGAGATCTACAACAATGTGTTCGTGGCGAATAACTTTGCCTCCTGCCAGATTGACTCGATGACAAAGGACGCCAATGAGTGCTATGTCGATTTCCATCACAACACTGTCCTCTTCAGTTGGTGCCGCGACAAGGTCATGGAGGATATGGGGTATGGTTACCGCTTCATGTCAAGGGTTGACTCGGATGTCCATGACAATATCTTCGGATGCTCCAACCTCGGCGCTATCGACTTCGCCCATCACGACTCCAATAAGGAAGTTGATGCCAAGCGTAAGCTTAATGTCGTTGACAACCAGTTCTTTATGAATGTGGCCGACATGATTATCCCTTCCCAGTCCTTCATGTGGCTCCATGTCAGGTGCGACGAGTTTGAGGATGTCGAGGGCATCAATGAGTCCGGCAATGTCGAATTGACAGATGAGAGTTTCGTGGAGAAGATCAGCCAGCCTTACCTGAAAGGTTTCGCCAACATCAGCGTGGTTGCTTCCTCCTCCTATAACGCTAATTCCGCGGCCAACCAGGTTCGCCGCGCTTTCGGGGTCAACCAGCAGGGCAGCGAGACTATCCGGGTCTCTATGTTCGCCAACAAGTATCCTTTCGAGGAGGCATACAACCTCTTCGGCGCTCTTGACGGTTGTGGAGCACAGATCCTTTAAAACGCTTGATTTGAAATTATTTAAGTAATATTCCGACAGTGGCCGCCGCTTCCGAGGGGCGGCCATTGCCTTGATGTTTTCCAGTTTGATGAAACCTTCAATACCCAAGGGAACCAGAGATTTCGGCCAGGTCGAGATGGCTGAGCGGAATTATATTTTCGACACGATAAAAAGCGTGTTCAAAACTTTCGGATATGCCCAGATTGACACTCCCGCGATGGAGAACCTGTCCACGCTCCTGGGCAAATACGGTGAGGAGGGGGACAAGCTCCTTTTCCGTATCCTGAATTCCGGAGACGCTTTCGGCAAGGTCGATTTCGGGTCTTTCAATGGTCCCGATGGGTCGGTCAATTCCGCGGCGTTGTCTAAAGAGGTTTGCGAGAAGGGTCTCCGGTACGATCTGACCGTGCCTTTCGCCCGTTATGTGGTCCAGCACCAGAATGAGATAACGTTCCCTTTCAAGAGATTCCAGATCCAGCCTGTCTGGAGGGCCGACCGTCCCCAGAAAGGACGCTACCGCGAGTTCTACCAGTGCGACGTGGACGTGATCGGTTCCCGCTCGCTGGTCAATGAGCTTGAGCTTGTCCAGATTGTGGACAAGGTTTTTTCCCTGTTGGACGTGAGGGTTCTCGTCAAGATCAACAACCGTAAGGTCCTGACCGGTTTCGCTGAGATCTGCGGATTCCCCGACAAGGTGGTTGACATCACTGTGGCGATTGACAAGCTGGACAAGATCGGGCTTGAGGCGGTTGAGGAAGAGATGAGAGGGAAGGGCTTGACAGACAGCGCTATAGCTGTGATAGAGCGGATCCTTAAACTGTCCGGCTCGACCTCTGAGAAGATCGCCTCCATGCGTTCCCTGATGAATGGAGGCTCTCCTTCCGGACTGGTCTCCCAGGCCGGGCTCAAGGGACTTGACGAGCTCGAGGAGCTTTTCAGCCTGATAGATGCCGCCGGGATTACCTCGCCTGTGGAGATTGACCTGTCCCTTGCCAGGGGGCTGAACTATTACACGGGGGCCATCTTTGAGGTCAAAGCCCAGGATTTTGCGATTGGAAGTATCTGTGGTGGAGGACGTTACGACAACCTTACCGGAATATTTGGATTGCCTGACATGTCAGGAGTCGGCATAAGTTTCGGAGCTGACCGCATCTACGATGTGCTTAAAGGGCTGGGCAAGTTCCCTTCGGATTTGAGGTCCGCCACCACTCTTCTGTTCGCGAATATGGGCGCGGAGGAGACGCGGTTTATCCTTCCTGTGGCGAAAGCTTTGAGGGACAGGGGAGTGGCTGTCGAGATCTATCCTGACCCTTCAAAGCTCAAGAAACAGTTTGATTATGCTGACCGAAAGGCGATTCCCTTCCTTTCGATCACTGGGGCCAATGAGGTCGAGTCGGGATTGGTCAACATTAAGAATCTTGTTTCCGGAGAACAGAAGTCGTTTACCGCCAATGACTTCCCTGGTATTTTAGGATTTTTGGGATTTCGTGGTTGAAAATAATTTTGCGTTTTGCGGTTTTATTCATACCTTTGTAGTCCCAAATAACACCGCGGGGTAGAGCAGTCGGTAGCTCGTCGGGCTCATAACCCGGAGGTCGCAGGTTCGAGTCCTGCCCCCGCTACTAAACGAATTCCGGCGGCCAAAAGGCCGCCGGAATTCGTTTCTCTGAGAGAGAACAAAATTTGGAAATAGCTGAATGTCAATTTGATGCATAAATCGCGTGGCCAATAAAGCTACGCGATTTATGTATATGCAAAACCTGCCAATCCTCCTGACGGGGCACCCCGATAGAAAGAGGGACGAGCGTTCCGTATCCATTTGCGGAGCCGCCGTCAGGGTTAGTCTTCCTTGAGCCCTTTAAGGTAGGCGAGGACGGCCTTCAGGGCCTTGGCGTCGCTTGGTTTGCCGTTGTCCTCTTTCCCGTAATAATCCTTCAGGAAACGCTCCGTGCCGGCCCAGATCGTGTGGACATAGCCCTGTAGATTGCTCGCCGTGACGCGGGTTGTCTGGGAGCGGAACTGGATCATGTCTTTCACTTGTTGGACTGATGTCTCAGGGTTCTCGTAGCCGCAGGAGACCACCGGCAGACCTTTCATCGCGAAATACACTCCGGAGAGATCAGCCCTGCCATAGTGCCAGTCGCAGATGAGGATGTCCTTGGGAATCATGTCGATGGCCCGCCATGTCTCGTTGTAGCTGGCTTCCCATTCCCCAAGACCGGTTGTGCGCCCGTCAAGCAGGCGGTCCCCCCAGATCATCATCTGGCGGCCGGAGAGGGCCAGATGGTCATGGATGGTCCTGACCTCCCCGGCGTAAAGCTCGGCTCTGTCCCTCCCTTTGCAGCGGGGGCACTCTTTCTCACCGAGGTAGAAGACCTCGTCCATCCCGGCGTGGAAGGCGTCTGACTTGAAAACATCGCAGATCTCGTCGATGACATCGAACACAATCTTGTGCACGTCCGGATGGAGGGGGCAGTAGCTCTTGCAATAGAGTCCCTGGGGGTTGGGCCAGCCTGTGTAATCTTCGGTCTTGACTGAAGGGGTCTCGTCAAACTCGGGATATTCCCGGAGAAGGGAGTTGGTCTTCTTGGCCCATGACTGGTGCCCGAGAAGGTTGATGTGGGGGACGAGCCTGATGTTGTTCTCCTCACAGACAGCGACGAGTCTCTCGACATCGGAGCGGGTAAGAGGGTTCTCGTCCCGGAGC
>JAFVED010000156.1 GCA_017478125.1 Bacteroidales bacterium
AGGGAAACCGACTCCTTTGGGAAGCTTGAAATAAACAGACTTAAGGCCTTTAAGTACCATCACGTCAGGAACCGTGTAGGCTGATCCGCTGACATTGAGCCGCAGATTCTCAAGCTTTTGCAGCTGGGAAATAGCGGCGGGAATCACGTCGTCCTTCTTGGGATCAAGTTTGTCGTTCTTCAAAACGATCGTGAGGTTTTTGAGCTCAGTCAGTCCAGCGATCTCAGCCGGGATCTCTCCCGCCCCGCGGACGGTCAGGTCAGTCACGCGGCCTTCACCATTGACCTTGACATTTTTCCATTTGCCAAGATCCTCCTCGCTGTTCCAGTTCTCTTTGTCACTGTCCGACCAGGCGTCTCCACCGGCCTTCTGGTAGATAAGCGCTAAAATCTCCCTATCGGAGAGCTCTTTGCTTCCCCCTCCGCCACAAGCGGTAAGAAGGGACATAACCGGCAGCAACATGGCTGCCACAATAATGAGTTTTTTCATAAAACTAAATGATTAATATTAAATAGGTTGGATTATCCGATTATACTCTCCGGACAGAGAGTCTTGCCAAGAGCCTCCTTAGAGATCATTGTGCTTGCTTTGTAGACTATGCTGCCCTGAATTTATCACTCACTATGTATGCTATCTTAGTTTAAACAAACAAATGTAACGCTTTTAATAAACATAAGCAAAAAGCGCCGTCCCAAAGGACGACGCTCCCTATATAAAATTCGCTTGAAGAAATTATTTCTTTGAAGACTTCCTGGTTCCCTTGGCGGGCTCCGCGGCGGCGACCTTCTTCTGACGGGCGACCGTGGCATCGTACATCACAGGGGTACCGATGAAGATGGAAGCGTAGGTTCCGATCAGGATACCGAGGATGAGAGCGACAGCCAGTCCCCTGATGGACTCACCTCCCCAGATCGCGATAGCGAGCATGGTGACGACAGTGGAGACCGAGGTATTGACCGTACGTGTCAAGGTGGCGTTGAGAGCCAGGTTGGTGTTGGTCTTTATGTCCGTGTTCGGATGCAGGGTCCTGTACTCGCGGATACGGTCGAAGATAACCACGTTGTCATTGATAGCGTATCCGATGATCGTCAGGATAGCCGCTATGAACGTCTGGTCAACGTCAAGGTTGAACGGCAGGATGCCGGAGAACAGCGAGAAGAATCCGATGACGATGATGGCGGTGTGGGCCAGTGAGACGACACCACCGAGACCCCATGTCCAACCTCTGAACCTGAAGGCGATGTAAGCGAAAATCACGATAAGGGCGAGGATGACGGCGATGACAGCGTCCCTCTTGATGTCGTTGGCGATGGTAGGACCCACCTTGTCGGAGGAGATGATTCCATTGGGGTTCCCGAGAGTAGACTTGAACTCGTCAATAGTCATCTTCTCGGCGAAGAACGGAGCGAGGGCATTGAAGAGCTTGCTCTCAACCTCGGCGTCCACATCCGAGGACTCCTCGTTATTCTTGTACTGGGTCGTGATCTTCATCTGGCTCTCGCCTCTGAACTGCTTGACCTCGACAGCTCCGTCAAACTCAAGAGTGGCGGCCTGGCGGATCTCCTCAGCCGTGACAGGCTTGTCGAAACGGACGACATAGGTACGGCCACCGGTGAAGTCGACACCATAGGTGAAGCCCTTGGTGAAGATGGACACAAGTGAGATGAGGATCAACACACCGGAGACAATATAAGAGACCTTGCGGGCGCTTATGAAGTCGAAGTGGGTGTTCTTCAAGAAGTTCTTTGTGAGGTTGTTCTCGAAAGTGATGTTCTTCCCCTTCTTGATGCGGTCGTCGAAGATCAGACGGGTGATGAAGATGGAGGTGAGAACAGAGGTGATGATACCGATGATCAATGTGGTGGCGAAGCCCTGGACAGGACCGGAACCGAAGACAAAGAGGACGATACCGGTGAGGAGGGTCGTGACCTGACCGTCAATGATGGCGGAATAAGCGTTCTTGTAACCATCGGCCACAGCCTTGCTGAGTCCCTTGCCGGACGCGAGTTCCTCCTTGATGCGCTCATATATGATAACGTTGGCGTCGACAGCCATACCCATCGTCAAGACGAGACCGGCGATACCAGGCAAGGTGAGGACAGCCCCGAACGACACGAGGACCCCGAAGAGCAACAGGACGTTGCACAGAAGGGCAATGTCAGCGGCTATACCGGCGCCCTGGTAGAAGAATATCATGTAGACCAGGACGAGGAGGAAGGCGATCAGGAAGGAGATCATACCAGCCCTGATGGACTTGGCTCCGAGGGAAGGTCCCACGACCTGCTCCTGGATGATGGTGGCTGGAGCGGGAAGCTTACCTGACTTGAGGACATTCACGAGGTCGGTGGCCTCATCAGGAGTGAAATGACCGGTGATAGAGGACTGTCCGCCGGTGATGGCGCTGTTGACGTTAGGATAGGAGTAAACCATACCGTCGAGGACGATGGCGATCTGCCTTCCGACGTTGTCTCCTGTCATGCGGGCCCAGATGTTGGCGCCCTCGGCGTTCATGCTCATTGAGACGGAAGGCTCACCGTTGGTACCATGGTCATAGACCACACGGGCGTCAGTGACGACACCACCGTCCAGCTTGGCCTTGCCGTTGCGGGAAGTCGACTTGATGGCGACAAGCTCGAAGATGTTGTCCGAATCGAACATCTCAGAAGGCTTGACAGACCACATGGGGATGAACTCGGCCGGGAAAATCTCGGCGACCTGAGGCATGGCGAGGTACCTGTTGACCTTGGCCGTGTCGACACCGGACGCGAAACCTATGCAGGCGTTGCCTGTGTACTGTGAAGGAGTAAGGACAGCGTACAGGGGATTCTGCCTCTTGTAGGTCTCAAAATCAGCGTCTGCGGCCTGGTTCTGGGCGATCTCGGCGTTGAGGACCGAATCGTCACCCTCAGGCTTCGCCTCCACGTCCTCAGCGGGAGCGGCGACCTCGTCTCCGGCGAGAATCTCGGCCAGCTTGGCGTTGGCCTCGGCGAGATAGCCGGAGATCTCCTGGTTGGTGAAAGTCTCCCAGAACTCGAGGGAAGCTGTACCCTGGAGGAGCTTCCTCACACGCTCGGGCTCCTTGACACCAGGAAGCTCGACAAGGATTCGTCCGCTGTTTCCGAGCTTCTGGATGGAAGGCTGGGTTACACCAAAGCGGTCGATACGGTTTCTCAACACGTTGAAGGAGTTGGCGACGGCGCTCTCAGCCTCACCGCGGATCACGTTCAGGACCTCGGCGTCCGTGGACTCGGGCTTGATCTTGTCCTTCATCTCGTATGTGCCGAAGATCTGGGCAAGCCTCTGCCCGCCGGACACCTCCTTCCAAGCGTTGCCGAAGAGGGTTATGAAATCATCCCTGGAGTTGACCCCGCGCTCTTTGGCGAGAGACAAAGCCTTCTGGAACTCCGGATTGGGGTTGTCTCCGGAAAGAGCCCTGACAAGATCCTGAAGCTGGACCTGGAGCATGACGTTCATACCTCCCTTGAGATCCAGACCGAGATTTATCTCCTTGGTTTTGCAATCCTTGTAGGTGTTCCAGAGAAAAACCTTCCTCGAGGAGATGGAATCAATGTAGACCCTGTTCTGGTCTTTTCTGATGGAGTCCAGATAGTAAGCCTGGTTCTCCGGGGAAACCTTTGCGAACTCGGCGGTGTTCATGGCCGCCTGGGCGGCACTCTCCGCGAACTTGTCCGCTTTCCTTTCCTGGATGGTTGTCACCGCCGTGAAAGAAAGCTGCCAGATCGAAGCGATGGCGAGCAAGATGGCGACAAGCCTTATCCAACCTTTACTTTGCATAATGTTTTATTTTATATTTTTATTGTTTTTGCTTTCGCGCATAAAAATAAGGGTACAAATTTAGCATTTTTTTCTAAGAAAGAAATTATCTGCCAAGTATTTCTTATTTTTGCAGACGCATTGACTCCGGTTTTCGGAATGAAAAAGATTACTCTCGGTTTTATCCTCATATTCTCAACCCTGTTGATTCCCGGGCTTGAAGCCGGATCACAGACTATTGTCGACCGTATAATCGCCCAGGCGGACTCGGCAAGGCTGGCGTATGACTTCCCGCTTGCCGTCTCACTATGCCAGAAAGCCGCGGACATAGACTCAACCGCGGCCGAAAAGATCGGGGATCTGATGATCATCAGTGGCAACGGCTTGTCAATGATGGACTTCTGTAGCCGTCCGGTGGTGGTCGCCAGGCAGGATGTCCCTCTCAAGGACTTCATGCTTTTTTACCCTTTGGCGACCCGCGGATGGAGGAAGTCTCCCAACCAGCTGGATTCCCTTGGAGGGACCGGGCTGGTCCAGGCCGTTTATTTCCCCGAAGGGACCAGGGACCTGTATTACTCAGCGGCGGACGAGAATGGCATAAGGAACATTTACAGGACGGTGCTGGAAGACTCCTTGTGGACCGCTCCAACGCTGATCAACGAGCAGCTGACAAGCTCCTCTGACGAGATTTACCCAATGCTGTCCCCGGATGGGGAGTCCCTTTTCTTCGCCTCGAAAGGACTATACGGCATGGGGGGGTACGACCTGTATGTCTCGCGTTGGAACAAAGAGACCGGAGACTGGGACATTCCTGTCAATATGGGCTTCCCTTACTCATCCCCGTACGACGACTTCCTTTTCATGAACACGGAGGACGGCAGGTACTCCATCTTCGCCTCCAACCGCGAGTGCGGCAAGGACAGCGTGCGCATCTATGTGCTTGAATATGACAGCATGCCGGTCCGGGAGGCTGTCAGCGACATCAGGGAACTCAGGCGGCTCGCCTCGCTTTCTCCCCGGAAAGACCCGACGAGAATGGATAACGGCGCCGCCACCGGCGACAGCGACTCCTCGGGAGAGGAGGCCAGGAGGTATATGGACAAGATGATGGAGGTTCGCTCGCTCCGGGACTCCGTCTCAAGGTTCAGCAAGGGGATCGAGAGCCTGAGAACCGAGTTTTCCTCCGCGTCCGGGGAAAGGAAAGCCGACCTGTCTGAAGAGATTCTCAGCAAAGAGCTTCAGCTCCCGTCGCTCAACGACTCCCTCCAGAAGGCGATAAAGGGCCTGCAGGCTTTGGAAATGGAGTTTTTAGCCAACGGCATAGTCCTGGACATAAGCAAATTACAAGCTCGGGCAGACAAAGATGTGGTGGGCGCTTCCTCCGGATACACCTTCACCAGGGACAGCTACGGTCCATCTCCGGTTCTGGCCATGAAGGCTCCGGAGAGAAAGTTCGACTACTCGTTCATGATCCTTCCAGAGGGGCGTTTCGCCGAGGATAACTCCTTGCCGGAAGGCATCGTGTACCAAATCCAGATGTTCACCCAGTCCAGGAAGGCGACACTTGCGGACCTGAAGGGTCTGAGCCCGGTCTTCGAGAAGAAGTCCGGAAGCAAGTACATCTGTTCGGCCGGCTTGTTCAGGACCTACGCGGATGCCCTGGCCAACCTCAACAAGGTCAAAAAACAAGGCTTCCGCACGGCGGAGATCAGGGCATATAAAGACGGTGAGCCCGTCAGCGTGACTTCCGCCAGGAAGCTGGAGTCCGAGCGCCTGTATACCGTCGTGTTCTATCCGGAGAACGGACAATCCCTGCCAGACGGGGCGATGGACGCTATCCGTAAGACAGGGATGGATGTCGCGAAAAGTGTGGAGAACGGCGCCTTGGTGTTCAAGGTCGGTCCGTTCCATGAGAAGGCAGAGGCAGAGGAGCTCGCGGAAGCGCTGAGGTCCCTCGACGCCGGCAACTGCTCGCTAACGCTTTCTGGGAGCGA
The DNA here is from genome assembly GCA_017478125.1 of Bacteroidales bacterium. Classification (GTDB taxonomy): domain Bacteria; phylum Bacteroidota; class Bacteroidia; order Bacteroidales; family UBA932; genus Cryptobacteroides. The sequence goes on from JAFVED010000156.1 coordinate 5,769, forward strand.
ATGACACCCTGTCCTCCACCTGTCCTGTCAGGATATTGTGGACAGTGATATTCAGTCTGCCTCCCTCAACTATTCCCTCTATCACCGTCGGGAAATGCTTTTCCTCCAATTTGGGACCTCCTCCGACGAGCTGGGTCCAGCTTCTTCCAGGCTGGGGATCGTCGCGGCGGTACTGATGCTCATGGGCTGTTATAATCAACTGGCAATGAGCTTTTTCCAAAAGGGGTGCCCACAGCTGGGAGCAAGTGCGCTGCCAGATCGCGAAATCATGCTTGTACCTCGGGTCCTTGTCGTCGGGGGCGATGTCACCGGGGTTCGCGGTGGGATCGGAATCGAACAGGGGGATATGGCAGAAGGCAACAAGATATGGAGCCTTGGCTATCTCTTTGCGTTTGAGGGCGTCTTTGAGCCAGGCGACCTGCGCCTCCCTGTAAGCCGCGCTGTTGAAAAGGCCGGCGAAGAGCGGGTTGGTGTCCATCTTGTCCTCGGCGGTGTCGAGGCCGATAAGGGCGACATCTCCCATCCTCACGGCGAAATTCCTTCCGAGATCCCAGTCCCTTGAGGCTCTCTCCTCCGGCTGGCGGAACATCCACACCTTCTCGATATGGCGGTTGGCCATGCCTCTGGAATCATGGTTTCCGGGGCTGAAAAGATAGGGGGTGCAGGAGGCGTAATCCTTGGTGGAGATCTTGGGATCCAGGAATATCTCCACCTGGCTCTCGATGGTCTCCTGGGTGTTGGACGCGTCACCGTTCCAGATCACGCAGGAAGGAGCGATGGAACCGACCTTCGCTATAGTCTTCTCAATGCCTTCCCAGCGGACATGTGTGTCGTTGATGACGCAAAAGTGCGCTTTGGCGGCCTTCCCGGCTGTGGTGAAACTATAAACCCTTGGATCTTCCTCATTTCCAAGTATTTTCATGTCATAGCCGCCGCCATAGTGGATCCTGTCAGCGCCGATCTTGTAGTAATACTTGGTCGAGGGCTTGAGACCCGTGACACGGATCTGGCTTACCTTGTCACTCAGTTCGGTGACGCGGAATCCTCCGCACTTGATCTTCCTCGCGCCAGACATGTCAGGGTTCTCGCTCACAAGGATATAACCGTTTGCCAGGGCGCTGACGGCGAAAGCCACTCCGATCGACTCCTCAGCGTAGTTCTGCAGCATCGGTGCCGAGACGATCAGTTTCCCCTCGCCCCTTGTCTCTCCGGTACTTGAACCTGTCGAAGGGTCTGTCATCACGTCGCCGTCTGTCATCCCGAGCGAAGCGAGGGATCTCTCTGCCCCCTTCAACGCGTTCCCCGCTCCTGCCGCGGCCACCAGCATCGCGGAATCCTTGATAAAATCTCTTCTCTTCATAGTATTGTATTGTGTTATATGATCATAAATCACGCAAATATTCCCTGACCTTGTTCCAGAGGTCATCTCCACGCAAATCCCTCTCAAGGATGGTCCCGTCGGGGCCGATCAGGATGATGTAGGGGATGTAGTCGAATCCGTACGCCTCCGGGACGGACTCGGGAACCGATAAAATCTGCTTCCAGGGGATCTTGAATTCCGCCACGGCCTCAAGCGTGTTCCCGACCTTGTCAAAGACAGGGGCTCCCACAATGTCGAACGGCTTGTCCTTGAACTGGTAATATATGTCCTTCAGACGCGGGATCTCCTCCCTGCACGGACCGCACCAGGAGGCCCAGAAATCCACAAGGACATATTTGCCTTTCCCGACAAAATCCGAAAGCCTGACTGTCTTTCCGTCCGGCTGGACCGCCTCGAAATCAATGTATTTCACGGCCTTGTCCTGTCCCGTAGCGCTCAAGCAACAAAACGCCGCCACAGTCACCGCTATTATATACTTTAATCTCATTTTCTCCATCATTATTCCGCAATATACAAAAAACCTTTAAGATTCTTCGCCGCTTCGCTCCTCAGAATGACAAAACCGATTCCGGTTCTGGACTGGGGCTAGAACTGGAAGTAGATGAAGGATTGCAAGTCGGCGGTGACGAACTGGCAGATGATGAATACCGCGACAGCGCACGCCAGAACCATGAGGGCAAGAGGCAGCTTGGCGAACCAGATGCGGTAGCGGCGCTTGAAATTGTCAGGCAGCCAGTGGATCAGCATCCCAAAGATGAACACCAGGATAATGCTCCTGTGCTGCCAGGCCATCTGGGGAACCAGCGACCAGTCCCACTGGCCTCCGATCTGGTTCACCATGTTCTTGGCGGTGCTCCAGGCCTTCTCGTTGGCCTCGGCGGGGTCGAGGTTGGATCCACTGCGGAAGAAAAGGCGGGTGAAGGTGATGAATATGAACGTCATCAGCACCGCCCAGGCGTCGCTTATCCATTTGACAACCTTTCCTTTCCTGACCTTATGGAACACCATTCCGACAAGAGCGCCGGCGAGGATTATCAAGGTCCACCAGAAGAAAAGGTTGAAGACCGGAGCCCCGAAACAGTACCTGAGCGCCCCGAAAGCGGCCACTATCAGGCCGATGACAACAACTTTAAAATATGCGTCGCAGCTTGCCCAGAAGCGGTAGATCAGCATCCCGAGCCCGTTCAAGCCTCCCCAGATCATGAAGTTCCAGCTGGCTCCGTGCCAGAGACCGCCGAGGAGCATGGTGTCCATCCTGTTGATGTCCGAGACCAATTCCTTGCGCCAACTCTTCTTGAAGGCGATCAAAAGGGCGATCACAACGGTCATGACAAGAACGCTTCCGAACACCCACCAGCTGCCAGCCAGGGCGGAGGCGAGGAAGGATATTCCGAGAATGATAGCGTAGGAGCCGAAAGTGCCGTCACGGTTGCCTCCAAGGGGGATGTAAAGATAGTCCTGGAGCCATTTGGACAGGGATATGTGCCACCTCTTCCAGAACTCTCCGGCATTGCGGGCCTTATAGGGCGAATTGAAGTTCTTAGGGAGGTAGAAGCCCATCAGCATGGCGACTCCTGTGGCGATGTCGGTGTAGCCGGAGAAGTCGGCGTAGACCTGGAGGGAATATCCGAACAGGGCCGTCAGGTTCTCGAAACCGGTGTAGAGCAGCGGGTTCTCGAACACTCTGTCACAGAAGTTGACGGCAAGGTAATCGCTGAGTATCAACTTCTTGGCGAGTCCGTTAAGGATCCAGAACACAGCGAAACCGAATTGCGTCCTTCCCAGGAAGAAGGGCTTGCGGAGCTGCGGGATGAACTCTTTGGCCCTGACGATGGGGCCGGCGACGAGTTGCGGGAAGAAACTAAGGTAAAACCCGAAATCCAGGAAATTACGCACCGGCTCGATCCCGTATCTGTGCTTATTCGTCGCCGAAGGAGCAGCGACACCCCGGGAGACATCGATGACATAGCTGACGGCCTGGAAGATGAAGAACGAGATGCCGACAGGGAGGAATATCGAGTCGACACTGAAAGCCCGCGACCCGAGAACCGAATTGCCCGCCACGGCCAGCCAATCTTTCACCACGAACGAGGTCCCGAAAAGGTTGTTGACCACATCCGTGATGAAATAGGCGTACTTGTAGTAACACAGGAGCGAGAGGTCCACCACCACGCTAAGCACCACTATCGTCTTGCGCCAGAACGGTTTCCGGCAATGAGGCAACAGCAGTCCGGCCAGATGGTTATACACTATCACAAAGCCCAGGAGCATCAGGAAAAGCCCGCTGGTCTTGTAATAGAAAAACAGGCTGACGAAGAACAGGAAGGCGTTCCTCATCAAAACCTTGTTCTTGAAAAGGCACAGGAAGACCAGCACCAGGGCGAAGAAGGCCCAGAAATAGAACTGCGTGAACAACAGCGGGTGGGCCTGGTCGAAAGCGAACAGGTCCCTAAGAAACCGAAGCGACACTTCTCTCAATCCAGCCATGACTTCCTTCTCAAATGCTCTAAGTATTTCTCCATAAAGGCGTTATAAAGCAAATCGCCTATAATCGCGTAACCCTCGTCCGTGAAGTGGATCTTGTCCCTCCGGGCAAGCCCGGCCTCCTCCCATTTTTTCATGGACCCAAGACCTCCCATGATGCCGAAAAGATCCCAATATCCCCCGCCGCAATCCTGGCAAAGGCGGAAAAACGCCTCCTGAGCCTCGAGGCCATTACGGTTGACCGAATACACCCTGCGGCGCACCCTCCTGAAACTGTCGTTGTTGGTCACGAAAAGCAGCGCGCAGTCCGGGTTGGCCAAGCGGATTCTCTTGACAAGGGTCTTGTAGCGGGCGATAAACTCGTCTTGGCTGAAGTTATTGCCGGAGGCGTCATTTATCCCGATGGCCAATATCACAAGGTCGGGCTTGACCATCATGAGATCCCTCTCGAAATCCTCACAGCGAAGATACGAAGGCACAGCGGCTCCGTTGACCCCGATCCCGGTGACAGATATTCCCGGAGAGTCGTTGTCGAGATAGATTCCCGTCAAAGTCAAATCCCCTCCCGATCCCGCGACGGCAACCTTGACGGAGTCCTGGGGTGTGGGGAGCATGTATGACCAGCAGGAGGCCGCCTCGTTCCTGACCCCGGCCAGTGTGTCTCCCGAATTGGTGACAACAACCGGAAACAGCTCACCATCAGAGGCATATCCCAGCACATTCAAACGGTCGAACCGGAAGTCAGGATCCGCCGGAGTGGCATTTCTCGCCTTCAGGACAATCTTTACGGAAGCGGCCGGGTCTGAGGTGGTGACCGCCATGCCCGTGAGCCCAAGCCGCCTGGGCAGATCTCTCGTGGTGTTTTTAGTCGCCTCCCACTCCCCCTCATAGCGGGAACGGTAACAGCTTGGCGTATTGGTCTTGGCGGCGGTGTACGGAAACACCATCCCGCGGCCTCCGTCTATCCCGTCCCCGAGAGCAAGCAGGTTGTTCCGGAACTGCCTTGTGAGAGTCCCGCCCTGGACGTGGGAACCGCCTATATGAAGGATCCTGAAGTTACCCGATCCGGTCAACAAGGCCCCGTCCATCTTGGCGAACGCCTTCTCAAAAGCCGCACTGTCCCCAAGGAATACGATCTTGTCAAGACCGAAACGGGCGAATTCCAGATCCGGCAACTCCTTCCTGACCGTCTGGGCGGACATGAGATACGGCGACAAGAGCAGGGCGGCCACAAGAATCGCCGTCCCTTTCCCGAAACCCTTTATTACAAATCTCCCTGTCATTCTGAGCGCAGCGAAGAATCTATTGCCATCGGAGAATCCATGTACTCTTTCACCGCATCCTCCGAGAGGGACATCCTCAACCTCCTGAAATCGTCGTACAGAAGCAGGGACTTTGCCAACGCCCCACCGACCTCGGCGGCACCCTTGGTCGTGAAGTGGATGTAGTCCGGACCAGCGAGCTGGGGGCTGTGGTTGACCCATTCTTTCATGGAGCCCGGCCCTCCCATCATGTTGAAAGTGTCCCAATAGGCTATGCCGTTTCGCAGACAATGGACTTTAAGGGAATCGTTAAGGTCCGGCAGCAACGGCCATGTCACAAGGCTTCCGTTAACACTCTTGCTCATGTCGGCCGGTCCGACGAACAAGAGTTTTGCCCAAGGAGCGACACTCTTGAAAAACTCAAACTGCTTCTCCAGCCGTCCCATATAAAGCGAAATCGCTTTCCTGGAGCTTATACCGGGCATGGCGTTGCCCCCGAACTGGAGCACAATGAGACGGGTGTCAGTCTTGGCGTAAGAATCCCTCAACACAGCGGAGTCTATTCCGGAAAGAATGGTCCCTGAGCACCCCCTCAGAGCTATATTGTCGACCGTGACACCCGGACCGCCGTCAAGCATAATCCCGTAGATCTCTGCCGTCCCGTTCAAGGTCAGGACTCCCTGCCTTACACTTTGGGGGAGATCCCAGGACACCACCCCGACTCCGTTGACCGCCGAGTCAACCGAAGCCGTCAAAAGTGACAATGTGTCGCATTTCAGACTAAGCTTGAGCCCCGGACTGTTATGCCCGAAAAGGACGGACACTTTTGAGATGGAACGTACCCTTTCCTGGGCATAACGGTTCTCAGCCCGCCTGAAACTGAAACGCGCCTCCCCGGAGAGGATGGAGTATCTCGTGAGAGGCCCGTAGCGATGGGTGGGGGACCGCTTCGAGAGAGTGTCCGAGACAAGGGCATACCTTGTAAGGCTTCCCGTGGTACTCTGCGTGACAGAGACCGAGGACATCGGCTTGAGAATAGGTACCATCCCCGGACCCGATCCGCCAAAACGGTCCTGAAGCATCTGACGGAGAACCGAGGAAATCCGGTCCATCTCCAGCTGCGAGTCCCCATAATGGACAATCCTGACCACCTGACCGGAAGCGGCGGCGGTGTCCAATCCGGCGAAGAGAGAGTCGAAAAAAGTGTAGTCATCTCCCGGAAGATGGATCCGGTTGGGATTGGAGGTCAGGTATCCCTTGTAGAAATCCAGGGTGTCCCCTTGCTCCATGACCATCTCATAACTCTCGCGGACAGCGAGCAAGACAGAGTCCACATCGATAGCAGTTCCCTGATTCTCAAGGTCTTGAAGGGCAGATTCGTAAGAAGGGAACCTCAGCCTGACACCGCCCACCTCAACCCCTTCCGAGGGGAAAAAGTACCAGCAGGCGAACATCAGCGAGAAGAGCGCCAAAAAGAATAACACTATTTTCTGAGGTTTCATCTTTCTGAAAAGCGGCGTCAAAGTTACAAATTAATTATTTTTGTAAGGTTGATAATGCTTTTATTATGAGAAAATTTGTCTTGACTATACTTTCTCTCTCGCTCGTGGTTTCTTGCGAGGTTAATCACCTGGTCAACGACGCGGGTTACCGTCAACAGATGGAGAACGACCTGCTGGCAAGGCTGGACGGGGACGGGAATCTAAAGGATTTCTACAAGGCCGAAGATTTGATCATCACGACCGAGGAGAGAGAGGCCCTGCGGTTCCTCTACGCCTACATGCCTCTCGCCGACTTCACAGACTACACGACAGAGTATTACCTCTCAAACGTCAGGTCATCTCTGGACACCAGGGATGAGATGGGATGGAATGTGCCCGAACGGGAATTCCGGCACTTTGTCCTTCCAATAAGGGTCAACAATGAGAACCTTGACTCCTCGAGAGTCGTTTTCGCGAGGGAGATTAAGCCCAGGGTCAAGGGTATGGCGATGAAAGACGCTATACTCGAGGTCAATCACTGGTGCCACGAGAAACTGACCTACAAGCCCTCCGACGCAAGGACGCTGTCCCCGCTTGCCAGCGCCAGGAGTTCCCTTGGACGCTGCGGAGAGGAATCCACTTTCACCGTGGCCGCCCTGCGCTCGGTGGGAATTCCGGCACGGCAAGTATATACCCCACGATGGGCCCATTCCGATGACAACCACGCCTGGGTGGAGGCTTGGGCAGACGGGGAGTGGTATTTCATGGGAGCCTGCGAACCGGAGCCTGTGCTGAACCTGGGATGGTTCAACGACCCGGCCAGCAGGGGTCTTCTTATGCACACAAGGGTATTCGGACGCTACGACGGGCCGGAAGAGAAGGTGATGGAGGGGGCCAATTACACTGAGATCAACCTGATAGACAATTACGCCAAGACCGCCAGAGTGGACTTCCTTGTCGTCAATGAGGACGGAACCCCTGTCGACAGCGCCCTCGTGGATTTCGACATCTACAACTATGCCGAGTTCTATCCCGCCCTATCGAAATACACCGGCAAGGATGGAAAGACCTTCCTCACCGCCGGGATGGGCGACATGCTCGCGTGGGCTTCCAAAGACGGAATGTACGGACTCTCAAAGGTTTCCTTTGGCCAGGACTCACTTGTCACCATCGTGATGACAAGCAACCATCCCGACGAGTCCGAGAGCATGATGATCGTCCCCCCTGTGGGAGGAGCGGGTATTCCCGAGGTAACTGAAGAGCAACGGGCGGCCAATAGCGTCCGTTTCGCCTCAGAGGATCAGATACGCAAGGCCTACATGGCCACCTTCGCCAAGGATGACGGGACTCAAAAGGGCGGATTCCTCGCCAAATCGGCTGGCAACCAAGGAGTGATCGGGGGGTTCCTCGCCGCTCACCCTGACCAGAGGGCGTTAGACCTTCTTGGCTCGCTTTCCGACAAAGACATGATTGATGTCACTATAGAGATCCTGGAAGACAGCTACCAGGACAAAGAGGCCATCCTCTGCCCGAGAGTCGCCAATGAGTTCCTCACTCCCTACAAGGGATTCTTCAAAAGCGTACTTTCCGCCGAGGAGCAGGAGACCCTGTCCAACCCGGTGAACCTCATCAAATGGGTTAAGGACAACATCACCCTTGTCAACGACACAAAGGCCTGGAGGATCACGATGTCCCCTGTCGGCGTGTTCAAATCCAGGCTGGCCGATCCGAAGTCAAGGGAGATATTCTTCGTCTCTCTCGCCAGGACACTCGGCATTGACGCCCGCAAGGATCCCGTGACAGGGAAGGTGCAATACGCTTCGCCGGCAAGCCCGGAAACCGGCAAGGATTGGATCGACGTGGATTTCGAGTCCGCGAAGGAAGCGCTGACACCCAAGGGGACTGTGGTCCTCAAATATGTCCCCACGCCCAAACTCGCCAACCCTGGCTACTACAGCAACTTCACAATCAGCAAGATCCAGGACGGCCGCACCCGCCTTCTGGCCTTCGATGAGGGACAGGTAGACATGGGCGGAGGCGTCAGTTGGGAGAATGTGTTCAAGAAGGGAACGGAGCTTGACACCGGGGACTACATCCTCGTGAGCGGCAACCGGCTGTCAGACGGCAGCGTGCCTGTTACCATCAACAAGTTCACAATCAAAGAAGGAGAGACCGCCGCGGTCGATCTCGCGATCGGGATCCCGGACGACAAACTCAGCGTGATCGGGGAGTTTGATTCGGAGACAAAATACTGGAAAACAGCAGGTTCCGAACCTGTATCCATACTCTCGACCACCGGTCGCGGGGTCTATGTCGTAGGCTTCCTGACTCCCCGACACGAGCCCTCTGTCCATGCTGTCAACGATATTGTCGCCGCGAAGGAAGATCTCGAGAAATGTGGCCTCCCTATCTTGCTCCTGACCTCCGAGGACGGCCTTGACTGGATAAAGGAGTATTCGGCGAAGCTCCCGTCGAACGTCAGCTATGGGATAGCCCCGAAAGAGATGCTGGAAGGAGCGCTGCCACGGGTCATGATAGCCGACACCTTCAACCGTGTGTTCTTCAAGACCGAAGGCTACACCATCGGCCTCGGCGACCAGCTCCTCGGAGCGGCCGCAAAGCTCTAATCTATTCTCGGAAGAACTGTTTTCCCCTCAAAATCAACTGGATAGGCAGCGTTCTCCCTTTTAAGGCTAGCTATCATGTCGCCAATAAGCTTCCGGGCAACATCCGGCCGCTCCGCCGAAAGGTCTGCAGTCTCGAAAGGATCGTCTTCCAGATTGAAAAGCACGTGGGAGGGAGTCTCCGGATGTTCCGGGTTATAGTAATAAACCAGTTTCCACGCCCCGTCCCTGTAGGTCGTGTAATAACTCCCGTTATGCTGATGAGGGAAGTGGCACATGAATATCTCCTCCCTTGAGGTGTCTGGCTTTCCTGAAAGCAGTCTCGAGAGATCCTGGCCATCAACCGGATGGTCAGCCGGGACAGGAGTCCCGGTCAGACTGGCCAGCGTAGGATAGACGTCCATGATCGTACAGACTTGGGTAGAGACCCCGCCCTTCTTTACAGGAAGTCTCTTCTGAGAGGCGTTCCTGGAAGACGGAGAGGCCCATCCGATGATGCAAGGGACTCTCATACCGCCCTCATATTCAGAGCCTTTCTTTCCACGCAAAGGTGCGCTGGACGCCCACCCGCGGGCAGGACCAAGCGGAGCGTCACCGCCATTGTCCCCCATGAATATTATCAGGGTGTTCTCGGCCTCTCCGATCTCATTGAGATGGTCCATGATGTCTCCGAGCGATTTGTCCATGCCCTCCACGAGGGTGGCGTAGCCCACCGCGGCCCGGCTCTTGGAGCTGTCCGCGAGATAATGGGACTCAAACCGCTTGTCTATCTCGAAAGGGTTGTGGACCGCGTAATGCGACATGTACAGGAAAAACGGCTCGCCCTCTTCCACTGACCGGTCAATCTCCCCGATAGCCTCCAAAGTAAGAGCCTCCGTAAGGAAGGTGTCGGTCCCGTGGTATTTGGCGAGTCCCGGGACGGCCCTGGAATAAGTTCCCTTGATGTAGCCATAGCCGTTCTCACCCTTATAACTGCCAGGTTCCCCGATTGACGATCCGGCGATGTTCACGTCGAAACCGATGTTCTCCGGGAACTCACCCTCGCTTCTATGTGGCCCGAAATGAGCCTTTCCCACATGGATTGTCTTGTATCCGGCGTCCTTCATAAGACGGGCCAGAGTATATTCCGACCTCTTTATTCCCTGCCAGTTCCAGTCCCGTGGACCATAGTCGCAGCGGTTGTCGCTCTCGCTGCGGATCCAGTTGGTGGTCCTGTGACGGGCGGCGTTCTGCCCGGTCATCAGCGAAGCCCTGGAGGGAGAACTCACGCTCTGGGCGCAGAAATTGGAGAAACGGACGCCAACCCGCGCGAGGCGCTCCATGTTCGGAGTCTGGTACCAGTCATTGAGGGGATAGCGATGAGGAGTGCCGTCCTTGTCCGTGATGAAAGGGACGGACGTGTCCATCGGGCCCATGTCATCGACAAGGAATATCACCACATTCGGTTTGGCCGGATTGCCGGCGAAAGCCAGCTGGCCAGACAAGGCTACCGGCACGAGAGATAATCTGGAGAGTGCTTTGATATTCATAATAAACGGGAATCCGGATGATTGGACCTGAGCCGTGACAGGCACCGCCGGAAAAAATACTTTATAGAAAGAGGCCGGATCCGACATGGATCCGGTCTCTCTTGACTTCAAAACAACGATTAGTCCTCGTCCTGCTCCTGGGCGGCGTACTCAGCGAGAAGCTTGGTCTGGACATCAGCGGGAACCTGCTGATACTCAGCGAACTTCATCGTAAAGGTGGCGGCACCTCCGGTGAGTGAGCTAAGGGTTGTCGAATACCTGTAAAGCTCAGCGAGAGGAACGCGGGCGTGGAGGATGGTGAATCCCTTGTCCATGTCCTGGTTCATGATCATTCCGCGGCGGCCGTTGAGGTCGGACATGCAAGGACCGACAAACTCGTTCGGGGTCAGGATGTCGACATTGTAGATAGGCTCGAGGATCTTCGGGCCGGCCTCCTTAAAGGCCTGGCTGAAGGCCTGGCGGCCTGCGATGATGAAGGCGATTTCCTTGGAATCCACAGGGTGCATCTTACCATCAAACACATAGACCCTGATGTCACGGGCATATGAGCCGGTCAGAGGACCCTCGCTCATCTTGTCGTTGATACCCTTGAGGATGGCGGGCATAAATCCGAGATCGATGGCGCCTCCGACGACGCAGTTGATGAACTC